>JBDGYW010000241.1:0-8648 GCA_039588935.1 Gemmatimonadota bacterium
GAAATCACCGGTGATTCCCTAAAACGTGCACCCAAGGGCTACGATCCCGACCATCCGCTCATCGGCGATCTCAAGAGGAAGGATTTCGTCGCGATCGCCCCCTTTGACCCTGAAGAAATCGAATTGTCGGACTTCCTTGACCGGTACACCAAGACCGCGCGAGCGGCAACACCGTTCGTGAGGTTTCTGACCAAGGCGGTCGGATGTGATTGGTGAGTAGTGAGTGCTGAGTGGGGATCAGGTTGTTGGAGTCGCAATACCGTCGGCGTCTTGAGGCGCCGGAAGTCTTCCGGAGCCCCTTTCGCGGACATAGTTGACGAGCCGGTCCATTAGGCCAGAGATAACCGTCAGTCTCTTGCTCATTCCCTTCTTCTGCGACCGGCGGGCCGCCCAGAAGGTCCCCGAGAAGAAACTAGCCGACACGCTGAGTGCCCCAATTAGTGATGGCAGCGTGGACAGTCCAATGCCCTCGGCGAGGATGGCGCCGGTTATTCCGATCAGAACCAGGCTCACCATCGATATTGGCACTATTACTACCGCACTGGGGCTGCCTTCATTGTCCGTGATCCGAATCCGAGTCTGCCCACCCTTTGGACTCACCAGGATCTGGGCCTTTCGGCCGGATCCCTGTCGAGGTGAACTCCACGAGAGAGCATTCCCCAGGGTCTCGTTGATGTCGCCAATTTCGCCCAAGGAAACTCGTATCTCCTCGAGTAACGCAGCATAGTCGTTATCGCGGATTTCACCGTCGACAAACCGCTCCATCTCTAGCTTCGGGGAGACCCCTAGTAGTCCCCCACGCGCGAGTCCACCGGTCACGTTGTTGAGCGCCTCGACGGCTTCGTTCACCTGCTCGGGGGGAATACCGACCTCGGCAGCGACCTGCTGAATGCCTCCCAACGAGTACCCGCCGCCTGTGGGCTTCGCGGCCTGAAGCTCGGCAGCTCTCGCCACGATCTGCTTCGCCTGAGCCTCGTCAAACCTCGGGCCTCCGGCAATGCTAAGCTCCAGCATCTCGACGAATTTGTTGGGAGTCGCATAGCGGCTTTCTGGACGCAGCGCCAGCGCTTGTACGAGCGCCTGTTCCAGTGAGCCAGGCAAGAGGTCCAGTAGTTCCCGATGCTGTGGTGGCGCATCGACAAACCGCCTCATCCTGAGCGTTTCATCCGGCACCCACATGCCAGGCGTATCGCCAATCAGCGTTTCATACACCACGCACGCAAGGCTGTAGACATCAGTTCGGGCATCGAGATCTGTCTGCCCGGCAGCCTGTTCCGGGCTCATGTAGCCTGGCGTGCCAAGTGGGAAACCAGATCGAGTGAGGTTCTCCGAGCCGGCAGTCATTATTGCTTTTGCGATCCCGAAGTCGGCCACGACTGCGTGTCCTTCGGAGAACAGGATGTTCTCTGGTTTGATGTCCCGGTGCACCACACCCTGGCGATGCGCGTAGTCGAGTGCGTCCGCGACTTCCTTGGAAATGGCAATGGACGCGGAGGGATCGAGACGGGTCTCTCGGTTCAGCCTCTCACGCAGCGAATCGCCGGAAACGAACGGCATCACATAGTAGAGGTATTCACCGGCCTCGCCGGAATCGATGAGCATGAGGATGTGGGGGTGATTCAGCGAGGCAGCGATTTCGATTTCCTTGAGGAACCGATCGGCCCCGATCGACGCCGCGAGGTCCGGTCGCAGCACCTTGACGGCAACACTGCGCCTGTGTTTTTCGTCGTGCGCCAGATACACCGTCGCCATTCCACCGCGCCCAACCACGCGTCTGAGCACATAGTGCTCCGGCAACGCCGACTGCAGCGCAACTGGGACGTCACTCATGGCGAAAAGGTACTGAAGACGGCGAGTCGAAACCAGTGAACGCGGTGTCCAGCAAGTCAGCGTTTCCATCAAGACTAACGGACACTACAACGCTTCCAGAACCTCCAGCGCTCGTTTCACTCGCCCAAACGGTGCGGCGACCTGAACTCCCTGGATGGCACCCTTGAAGGTTTCGAGCGTCTCCTGCGCAATCGTTATCCCTTCGGCCAGGGCCGCCTCCTGACCCTTCTCCTGAGCACGCCGCATACGGTCCATTGTGTCCTCGGGTATGCTCACGCCGGGTACCTCGTTGGCCAGAAACTCGGCGTTGCGAATCGACACCAAAGGCCAAACCCCCATGATGATTGGAGTCTCGAGACTCTCGACATCATGAAGGAAGTCCTCGAATCGTGCGGAATCAAACACCGGCTGTGTAACCGCGAATTCCGCTCCGGCATCCACCTTCCAGGCAAAACGCGATATCTCTCGATCGTACACCACCGCAACAGGGTTCACTCCAACCCCGATCACAAACCGGGTCGGATCGCCGATCGGGTTCTGGCCCAGGTCCATTCCGTGATTGAGGCGGTACGCGAGATTGGTCAAGCCAATCGAATCGATATCGAAGACCGCGGTTGCGTCGGGGTATGGACCCATCTTTGGGGGATCGCCTGTGATGATGAGCAGGTTTCTCAACCCGGCGGCCGAAGCTCCGAGAAAGTCACTCATCATACCGAGAAGGTTCCGATCGCGGCAGCAATAATGCATTACCGTCTCCAGCCCAACCTCACGCTCGATCATCAGACATGACGGCAGCGTACCCATGCGACTTTGGGCTCTTGGACCGTCCGGTACGTTGACGGCATCGACTCCGGCGTCCTTCAGCATTTGACACTGATCCAGCATGCTGGAGGCGTCTGCCCCCTTCGGAGGTACGATCTCTACGCTTGTCACCATCTCACCACGCGCCAGCTTGCCACCCCACTTGGATCGCTCTCGGAGAGCAACCGCTTCACGTTCAGCAAACGATTGGATGTCTGCCGTGCTGATGTGAGATATGTCCTGTCGAGCCTGCGTGCTAGCGACGTAGTTGCAGATTTCGCGTATATGCTCCGGCGTCGTGCCGCAGCAGCCGCCCACAAACTTGGCTCCCTTCTCGATCATGAATTTCGCGTACGTCGCCACGTACTCAGGACTTGCCATGTAGATCTTGCGATCGCCGACATCTCTGGGGATCCCAGCGTTCGGCTGGGCGGCAATCGGCTTGTCCGTATGCTTTGCGATCACCTCAACCGCTTCGAGTACCACTGACGGCCCCACAGAGCAGTTCACCCCGACTACATCCGCACCCCACTCAGTCAACCGGATCGCTATGGTCGGAACGTCCGTACCGAATCCGGTCTTCTGATCGACACCGATCGTCATCTGCGCAAAAAGCGGCAGATCGCTGACCTCGCGTACCGCGGCCATAGCCTCAAAAATCTCCGAAAGGTCGTGGAAGGTCTCCACGATGAAGCCGTCCACACCACCTTCCAATAGGCCGGTCGCCTGCCGCCGAAAGAAGCCACGTGCCTCTTCCCTGCTCGTCGGCCCGAAAGGCTCAATTCGGATCCCAAGTGGCCCGATTGCGCCCAACACATACGCTGAATCGCCTGCCACCTCTTTAGCAATGCACGCTGCGGTCGCGTTGATTTCCTCTGTCTGGGTTGTTAGGCCGAAGCCCTCCAGTTTCACAGGGTTGGCACCGAACGTGTTGGTCTCCAATATCTCGGCTCCGGCTGCCAGGTAGGCCTCATGGACCTCACGGACCAATTGTGGCTGTCGGAGATTGAGTTCGTCGTAGCATGCATTGACGAACACACCCTTGCCATACAGGACTGTTCCCATCGCCCCGTCAAAGACATGCACTCTTCCGTCAGCAATTGACTTCTCGAGCGTCTGGCCCATCAATCCCTCCCGCAAAAAAAAACCTCGTCGCAACGCGCCGAGGCGGGTTTTTAGCGACTTGTTTAGCGTGGCTGCAATATCCGCAAATCACCACGATCGGTTGTCAACGATAAAACTAGAATGCAACGGAGAATGGCGGAAGTGGCTGTCACGAGCCGCGCCAGAATTCCTATGTCCATCAGCCACTGGAACTCCAGTTGCTTATCTTGCGTATTCTCACGCGAGGATTGATACGGAGTTGTTTTGTGAAGAGAGCTGAAACTCGAAGTCTCTTGGTCGGTCTACTTGCATCATGCGCCGCCCTGCCCATTTCCTTCAGTGCGGCCTCGGCTCAACCCCAAATCAGGCAATTGGTGCTGGGTGAATCAGTGGAGCGAGAGTTAGTCACAGGGGATAGACACGCCTATCCCCTTAGACTCGAAGCGGGACAATTTCTTCTCGCTACAGTCGAGCAGCGCGGTATCGACGCATACGTAACCATCCTGGACACGCTCGGGAAGGTATTGGCCAGCGGAGAAGGTCAGGGTGGCATGAACGGGGTGGATTTCGTCTCGTTCTTCCCGGAAACGACTGGGTGGTATTGGATAGCCGTTCTGCCACCAAGCGCGGGGACAGTATACGGAAGCTACACGGTAACGATCGAGCGTCTCGAGCCAGCCGCTACCAGCCCGACCGGACGTGTGGATCAGCTATTCGCCGCCTGGGACCGCCGAGGTTCCCCGGGAGCGGCCGTGGCGGTGGTTCGGGACGGCGAGCTAAGCCACTCCAACGGCTACGGGCTAGCGCAGTTGGAGTACGACATCCCCATTGAGCCAACGACCGTGTTTCACGTGGCTTCTGTGTCGAAGCAGTTCACCGCCTTTGCCGTGCTCATGCTGGCGGCCGACGGTAGGCTGTCACTCGATGACGACGTTCGCACCTACCTCCCGGAACTGCACGACTTCGGCCACACCATAACGATACGCCACCTGCTCCATCATACGAGTGGCCTGAGAGATCAATGGAGCCTGCTGACGATGGCTGGCTGGCGGATGGATGACGTAATCACCCATGATCAGATCCTCAGGCTGCTTGAACGCCAGCGAGAACTCAACTTCGAGCCGGGTGCCGAGTATCTCTACACGAACACCGGCTTCACATTGTTGGCGGAGATCGTGGAACGGGTTACGGGGCAACCTTTTCGCGAGTGGACGGAGGAGCATATCTTCGAGCCCCTCGCAATGGAAAACACGCACTTTCATGACGACCACCAGATAGTTGTACCCAACAGGGCGTACTCGTACCAGCACGCTTCCGAGGGGGGGTTCAAGAAGGCAGTCTTGAGCTACGCAAATGTTGGCGCGACCAGCCTCTTCACCACGTTGGAGGATCTCGCGAGATGGACCCTCAACTTCGAGACCGGTGAAGTTGGCGGGCCTCACTTGATCAGGCTCATGCGTTCGCGTGGCGTACTGAATACGGGTGATTCGCTCGACTATGCGATGGGGCAGGCCATCGGATCATACCGAGGGCTACTGGCGTTGTACCATGCAGGTGCGGACGCAGGTTATCGATCCTACCTGCTCCGATTTCCGCACCACCGAGTGAGTGTGGTGGTCCTGGCCAACTTGACGAGCGTCGACGCAGGCCGCCTCGCCCGTCAGGTGGCAGAACTGTATCTCGTAGACGAGTTCGGGGTCGCCGTCGCGAACACCAGCCAGTTCGGTGAAAACATCGGGAGCGCCTTCACAACCGACGCGTCGACAATCGCAGATTACCTGGGAGAGTACAGCCTTGGCTCCGGCGTTGTGATGGCGATCTCCCATGAGGGCGACCGACTGCGTGCCAGTACGACCGGACAAGGAGAGGTGACGCTAGTTCCCGTGGATGCCGACCGCTACCTCGTAGAAGGCAGTCGACAGTATGTCAGATTCGCACGTGACACTGACGGCACGGTCACGGAGCTGACGTTGGAAGAACCGGGTTCCACAAGAACCGCACCGCGCATCGAGCCATTCGATGGAGAATCGATCCCGTTCCCCGAGTACGTTGGGACCTTCTACGCCGAGGAGCTGGACGCTACCTACACGCTAGAGATCGTGGAGGGTGCGCTCACTTCAACTCACTTGCGGCTCGGCTCTTTCACCCTCTTTCCGAGGAGTCCTGACACCTTTCTGACCAACCAGTGGTTCATGCGCGAGCTGAAATTCGAACGCAACGACGGTGGTGAGATCACAGGATTCAGGGCATCCAATTGGAGACTGAGAAACCTCTTGTTCGAGAAGCGACGGCAATAGAGCCAAACACTGTGGCGCTGTAAGTTATTTAAAATCAAGTGGTTACTGTCACCTCCTCCACTAAAAGCACAACCATGAGTCAACTGGGCCCGTTACCGGCTCTAAGTCATTGCCGTCTTTAGATCATATCAACGTATTGCGTAATTCGTAATTATATACTACGATACATCTAACGCAATTACAGCACTTCGTACTTTTGGAGACCAGGTCATGGCAGAGTTCAATCTCTCTGGGATATGGGACCACATTCGGGAAGAACTCAAGGGCAAAGGCATCGATTTCGATACCGATTGTTGTGAAACCGCAGATGGTTCACCCCTCAAGGTCGTGTGCATGTCTGGCGGCCTATCCGACTCGCTAGAGAAGATGGGAAAGACTACCAGAGACCAGGTGTTGATGGTTCGCATCGACGAAGACACGAGGAAGAAACTGGACCACTGGGTGGAAACGGGAGCGTTCAAGAGCCGTTCGGAGGCGGCTGCACTCTTCATCAACGAAGGACTAGCACTCCACGCCAAGGAATTCGACGAGCTGAACGAAGCGTTGAGCAACGTCGAAGACGCGAAAGAAAGCTTGCGCCGGAAGGCACGAGAAGTCTTCCGTTCCGAGAAAGAGCCTGGACCACAGAGTGGCGATGAATAGGCCAGAGGCGGGGGGGGAATTTGGAAAGGAACCAAGCGAAAATGTGTTGCTCACGCTCAGACGATAGTTGCGCCATAGTGGTTCCCGTACGTTTGCTCCCGGTCTTGCTGGGGATGGCACTGATCTTCGGTTCGATCATGCTGATCGGCCGCGTGAGACTCGGTGTGTCGCTGCCTCCATTGGGTTTATTCCCGATTATCATCCTGGCGGGTGCATGTACGATCTGGGGACTCTGGCTTGGTTTCACCATTCACCGTCGCGGTGAGCCGCTGGCGGTCGGAGCGTTCGGCCTTCTCGTGACTGCGGTGGGACTCGTCTTGTACGCGCCTCTCATTCTGTTAGGCGTCCTCATTCTGCTAGCAGCGGCGATCTGGAGCGCAAAGGCGCGCCCCACCAACGAAACGAGGAGTTGAGAGACCCGACCTTCCGAGGCTAGGGCTGTGAGAGAAGCGTACCACCGCCCGTCAGGTCACGATCAGCCCGACCATCAGATAGGCGAGAGCCGCCACTAGAGCCACCGAGAGAGCGTAAGGAAGCTGCGTCCGTGTGTGATCGATGTGATCGCATGCGGCACCCAACGACGACAGCACCGTTGTGTCCGACAGTGGCGAACAATGGTCGCCGAACACTCCACCACCAGCCACCGCGGCAAACGTGACCGCTGTGAGTGAACTCATCACATCACCACTGAACTGAACTGCGAGTGGAAGCGCGATCGGCACCATGATCGCGTACGTGCCCCAAGACGTACCTGTAGCAAAGCTGATGAACGCGCTGATGATAAACGCGATCACCGGGACAAATGCAGGCGCCATCCACGCCTCGGTCACACCCACAACGTATCGCGCCGTCCCAAGCTCCTGACTGAGATGGTTGATACAGTACGCCAACGCCAGGATCACCACCGCGGGCATCACTCCCTTGATACCCGCCATCGCTGTCTGTGCCAGTCCACGAATCGAATCGATGCGCTGTAGCCACATCACGGCGCCGAGTACGGCACACGCCAACAAGAAGCTGCCGAGCACGTTCGCCGTACCGGTGACAACAAACGTCACGATGTTCACTGTCACGATGAGGACAACCGGCAGCATGAAGTTCATGACGATGTTCGAGCGAGGTGACGCTGTCGACTCGAGTTCAGTGAGCTCCTTGCCCATCATCGGAACCGCACCATCGCGCATGACCTTGCCAGTGCTCCTCGCCCTTTCTTCTGCGGTACGCATCGGGCCGAAGTCAGGGAGGACCTTCAGAACAATCAGCAGGACCATGACGACAGTCAGGATACAGTAGAGGTTGAATGGAACGGCGCGAATGAACAACGCCAACGCAGCCTCCCGACCATCGAGGCTGATTGCAGTTATTGCCAGGCCACCCAGGTACACGGCCCACGACGAGATCGGAACCAACGTGATGACCGAAGCCGATGTAGAGTCGCAGATGTACGCTAGCTTTTCCCGTGACACTCGGAACCGGTCCGTCATGTCTCGCATAACCGGACCAACGAAAAGCGGACTGAAATAGTCGCTGAAAAAGATCGAAAGGCCGAGCAGCCACCCAAGGAACCCCACCTGCCTTTGGTTGGTCACTCTACGTGACACGCGTTTCCTGAAGAGTGCGATGGCTCCCGAGCCTTGCAGGAACGCGACGAGCACACCTATCGCCACCTCGATCGAGCACACCCAGATGAAGTCTTCGTTACCCAGTGCGCGGGTGAGCAGGTCCGGAAAGCCCTGGACTCCATGCCCTAGCAGAACGACGCCGACGACGCACGCCACTATCAGACTGACCACCGCTTCGCGTGTGACAAACGCCAGTACCACCGCGAGAAGCGGCGGGATCACAGATGTCCAGTTGGGTTCCATTCGTCCTCTCTGCGCATCAGGAAACGACCGACGAACCTGTGCATCCAGAGCGTAGGGCGCGTCGGCAACGGGTGACAAAGATGCAGCCGGATTCCCTCTCCGCAACCGG
>JBDGYW010000242.1:0-8642 GCA_039588935.1 Gemmatimonadota bacterium
CACACCTGCACGCAGGGTGGTTCATCGCAATGGTTGCAGAGTTTGGGCACAAAGAAGGACTTCAAGATCCCCGTCTCGTTCTCCGTTGTCGGGAATCCTTCCATGCCGGCGTTGGGGCTGTCCACCACCACCTCGCCATCCGCTCCGATGATGTATCGCTCAACCCAGGTGTTGGTGAAGTGCGGTTCCTCGGGTACTTCGTTTTCAATTGTGCAGGCATTCACGCAACGGCCGCACCCGATGCATTTGTTGACGTCGACACCCATCCCGTAGTAGTGACCGCTCGCGTCGTATTCGCCATCCTGAGTCGCTGCCGGAACGCGAACGAACCCAAAGAACACGGGCGCAGCCACCCCGCAAGCGGACAGCATTTCGGATATAAACTCGCGGCGATCGGGCTGCTGCCGTTGTTGGGGCTCGGGACCCCGACCGACATCGTCGTTGTCGTGAATCTTCATTCCGTCTCGGGATAGTGGGGGTAATGACATTGCCAGCACTGGTATGTCGAATTGTGGTTACGCATTTCTATCTGCGGCACACCATCGATGTCCTGGGCGTGGCAGGCTCCGCAAAACGCACGTTCATCCGGTATTGTCGGGCGAACCGATTGCGGATCGACCTTGTGCTGCTCAGGCGCCTGGTGGCACGTCGTGCAGGGCAGCGTGGCATGATGCGATACGGCTTTCTGTCTGGCTATCTGGCCGTGACAGGCGCTGCATTCCTCAGGTGTCGTCGGAGGTTCCGGCGTGTGCGGGTCGTGACATGTCATGCACGGAGTCAGAGGGTTGTGCGCAACCGGGTCGATCTGTGGAAATCCGGTTGGCCGCGACGGGTTGAACTCGTGACACAACGTGCAGAATCCCCTCTCCCGCGGGGCTTCGGGTGTGACGTCCATGGGGGCGGCGACGTGGGCAGCGGCCGGACCGTGGCACACTTCACAACGCACACCACTGTGATTCGAGGCTAGACGTGCCTCGGCGATCTGCCCGTGGCAGAGCGCACATTCCTCATGGCCCGCATACTTCTTCTCCCGAGCAACCACGGAGTCGATTGCAGCGGCGCGATAGTGCCCGATGTCCCCAAACGTGTCGGGCACCAACAACGAGCGCATTACGATGAAACCGGCTACTGCCACCAGAAGCACAAGTAGCAAGCGAACAACCTGTTGCGGCATACCACGCGTCCGAAATCTGTGTAAGAGAAACTGCACGATTCGTGTGCTGTACTGTCACCGGAGCATGCCGAAACAAATAACCGGCGCACTGGGCGATACCGCGCGAACACACAAACTTATGAGCACAATGATGAAGAGATTGTGAAGGAGTAATGTACCCATTTTCGCATGGCCGACGAGGGTACGTATCAAGAGAAGAGGCGGCAGATTGCGGAGCTCCCGCCACCCACCGCCTCTTTCCGGCCTACCGCCCTCTTAAAGCTCCTTCACCTCAGCGATAAGATTCTTGAGCGAGTCCTTGGCGTCACCGAACAACATCGACGTTGCGGTGGCGAAGAACAGCTCGTTATCCACACCGGCGAAACCGGGGCGCATGCTGCGTTTCATCACGATACAAGCATGCGATTTATCGACGTCGAGAATCGGCATCCCATAGAGTGGGCTCGCTTCATTGCTGCGAGCAGCCGGATTTACGACGTCGTTTGCACCGATCACCAGAGAAACATCCGTCTGCTCGAATTCCGGATTGATAGCATCCATTTCGTACAGCTCTTCGTACGGAACATTTGCCTCGGCGAGTAGCACGTTCATGTGTCCCGGCATACGACCTGCCACCGGGTGCACAGCATACTTGACCGTAACACCCTTCTTCTCGAGCAACTCGGCGAGTTCGCGGACCTCATGCTGTGCCTGCGCGACAGCCATTCCGTAACCCGGCACAATCACGACCTGTTTCCCGTATGCCATGAGCATCGCCGCATCATCTGCAGTGATCTGCTTGATCGGCTGGTCAATTGCCTGGCCGGCCACGAGCACCGATGTACCCGTTTCCGCTCCCGCGCCGAACGCCCCAAATAACACGTTGGCAAGAGACCTGTTCATAGCCTTGCACATGATCGCCGTCAAAATGACACCGGACGCACCAACCAACGCACCGGCGATGATCAGCCCGTGGTTGTTGATAACAAAGCCGGTCATCGCAGCTGCCAACCCGGAGTAGGAGTTGAGTAGCGCGATCACAACCGGCATGTCAGCGCCGCCGATCGGAATCACCGAAAGCACACCGAGGACGAGCGAAAGGCCAACAAACACCAGCAGCATCTGCGGGTTGGGGAACCACCCCGCCAGCCAAACGATCAAGGCCAACAGCGTCGCAAACAAAAGCCCGTTTAGAGTCTTCTGAAGTGGGTACGTGACTGCGGAACCCGTGATGACTTCCTGGAGTTTGCCCCAGGCAATAAGACTGCCCGAGAACGTAACGCTTCCGATCAAGATGCTGAGTTGAATGGTTACCGCAACGTCAGCCGGCGGGGACTGCCCCAGCATCATGTAGCGGAGGTATTCCGCACCAGCTACCAGCGCCGACCCGGCACCACCGAATCCGTTGAGAAGCGCCACCATCTCGGGCATCGACGTCATCTTGACCGCGCGGGCGAACACCACACCGATTGCCGACCCGACAATCATACCGATGATGATCAGTTGAAAGCTGAGGATCTCTTGATTGAAGAGGGTGGTGACGATTGCGACCAGCATACCAGTTGCCGCAATCGCATTGCCCGACCGGGCTCTCGCCGGGTGGCTAAGCCGCTTCAGCCCGATAATGAAGCAGACCGCGGCAGCCAGATAGACCAGTTTGATGATGGCGTCGTTCATTTCTGCACCTCGCGCTTGCCCTTGAACATTGCAAGCATCCGGTCGGTGACCATATACCCGCCGACGACGTTGATCATCGCGAATATGACCGCAACGAGTCCCAGGATCGAAGCGACTCTCGTGTCACCACGCCCGGCAACCACCATCGCGCCGAGAATTGTGATACCCGAGACCGCGTTGGATCCGGACATGAGCGGCGTGTGCAGCGTTGGCGGAACTTTGGTGATCACCTCGAACCCGACGAACATCGCGAGCACGAAGACAACCAACAGCTCAACGAGACCCTCTATCATGACGTACTCCCTTCAATAGCATTCTTCACGGCTTCGTGCACCACTTTGCCCTCGTGCGTGATACACGTCCCGCTCACGACTTCATCTTCAAAGTCCAGGTTCAGTTCCCCGTCCTTCATTATCCCCTGCAGGAACGACTGGATATTGCGCGAATACATGCGGCTGGCATCCTCAGGCGTACTCGAGGGCAGGTTCAGCGGCCCGAGTATCTTGACGCCGTGCGAGACCACCTCTTCACCCGCCTTGGTTCCGGCGCAGTTGCCGCCCATCTCGGCAGCCAGGTCAACCACGATTGCTCCCGGCTTCATCACGCCCAACATTTCCTCCGTGATCAGCAAGGGAGCCGGCTTGCCAGGAATCAGCGCCGTCGTGATAACCACATCCATCTCCTTTAGTGAGCCACCAATCAGCTCCAAATTCTTCCTTTGCTGCTCTTCGGACAATTCCTTGGCGTATCCACCTTCCCCTGAGCCATCTTCCGACACCTCAGTCGCGAGAAAAGCGGCACCGAGGCTTTCGACCTGCTCCTTGACCTCTGGCCTGACGTCGAACGCCTTCACGACCGCGCCGAGGCGCCGAGCCGTCGCGATGGCCTGCAGGCCGGCCACACCGGCTCCCAGAATCAGAACTCGCGCCGGTACCACGGTGCCAGCGGCAGTCGTCAGCATTGGGAAGAGTTTTCCGGTGGCCGCCGCGCCGAGCAGCACGGCCTTGTACCCGGCGACAGTCGCCATCGACGAAAGAATGTCCATCGATTGAGCACGCGTGATGCGCGGCAACGCCTCGAGCCCAAATCCGGTCACACCTTTATCCACCAGGGCCTTCACCAGCTCGAAGTTGGTGAACGGTTGTAGCATGGAGATCAGAACAGCGCCCTGCTTGACATTCTCCAGCTCGTTCCCGCCCGATTCGGGCGCCAACACGGGTGGCTGCACCTTCACGACCACGTCGGAGTCTTTCCACACGGCTGCGGCGTCGGTGACGATTTCGGCCCCGACTTTCGTGTAGGCTTCATCCGGATACGACGCTTCGATTCCCGCACCCTTTTCCAACCGCACCTTCACGCCGGCGCCGACCAAGCGCTTCACCACGTCAGGCGTGAGCGCAACGCGCCGTTCACCGGGTATGATCTCTTTTGGTACTGAGATTATCACGAGCACATCTCCTTCATTACAGAGAACCTGAGAGCAGTTCTTCTCTATTGTCTAGTAACCTGGTGTCTAAGATGGAATTCACCATAAGGGTGGTTTGAGGCATGAAAAGGTCACCAGCAGCCCCTACCAAGTCAAGTAGTTGCGGCACAGTGAAGATCCTTCTTGATCGCTGAGGGGTGGGCTCCGCCTTCACGTCAGGCCAAGCCACTCCCGATGATCACCAGTAGCTGTGCAATTACGATCTTTCCGACCATCGCCACCGGATAAGTGGTTGCATACGCAACATAAGTTTCGTCCGACTGCGACATGTCATAGGCTCTTGCGAGTGTCGCAGGCTGGGTCTGCATCCCTGCAGTGGCTCCAATCGACTCTACGACAGTTCCCTTCCCGTAGTGGCGCAGCAGCAGCAGGGTCATTGCCGTCGTCACGGTTGTGGTGAAGAACCCAAGCACGAACAGCTGCCATCCACTACCGGAGAGAGCCTCGAGAAAACGCCCGCCCGCCATCACACCAACCGCCGCCAGGAAGAAGAGCAGACCTATGTGGCGAAGAGCCTGGTTTGCTTCCAACGGCAGCGTCCACACTAACGGGCCCGTCCGCCCCAGCTTGCCGAGGACGAGTCCGGCCACGAGCGGACCACCTGCGAAACCCAACGACACGTAGGCACCGCCAGGCACGGGAATCGGGATCATTCCGATGAGGACTCCGAGTGAGATGCCGAGCGTGAGTGCCGTGTAGTCGAGTTCGGAGATCCCGCGCTCAGAATCACCAAAGAAGCTCGTCACCTCGGCGACTTTGTCCGATGGAATCACGACGCGCACTCGGTCGCCCAACTCGAGCTTCATGTCGTAACCGGGTACAAGATCTATGTCGGCCCGGCGCAGGCGGGTAATCTGGGCGTTGAAGTGACGGTCCAGCTCCAGCTGCTGAATGGTACGTCCCACGAGTTCCTTCCGTGAAACGAGGACCCGCCGAGTCGTGATCGAGCCACCGACCTGCTCCAGGTGTTCACTCGATCTGGCACCGAAGAACCGTTCCCCCTCGATGATACTGGCATCGGTACCCACGGCGGTGATCACATCTCCCTCCTGAAGGACAGAATAATTCGTGGGCACGACGACCGTATCGCCATGACGGAGGCGCGAAATGACCAAACCAACCTTCTCCCGGACGCGCAATGCACCGATAGCTTTGCCGAACAGCTCGGGGTTCTTGATCTCGAAGCTTGCGGACTTTACATCTGTCTGCGCTTTCGCTCTCGAGTCCGCTTCCGCCTTCTCCGCTGCAGCCGCGTTGCGGTAGAGCCACGCGAAGAGCTGGAACGCAATCATCCCGCCGACGATCCCGTACGGATAGGTCATCGAGTAACCTACAGCAGGATCTCTCGGATCACCGATTCCGCTGTTTGTTAGCAGTTCGGTGACCGCCGCCAAGGCGGGGGTGTTGGTGAGTCCACCACAAAAGACCCCGGCTATCTGCCCAACCTCGAGATTGAGCCACAAGCCAACACCGAGTGTCACGCACGCACCGCACCCGAGTGCACACACCAGAGCGGTATTGAAGCGCGCGCCGCGCAATTTCAACGAAGCGAAGAACCCTGCCGCGCTCGTCAGACCCACCGTGTACACGAAGAGAATGAGACCGACCTGCAAGACCTGGTGCGCAATGCTGAATGTCGGTTCCCCCTCCGCCTGCCAAGCACCGAAGAAAAGGCCGACGAACAACACGCCCGCCACTCCGAGTTTGACTCCGCTGACCTTTATCTGGCCGACCAGGAACCCGATGCCAATCACCAGGAAGAGCAGCAGAGGCTCACTCTGAAGTAGGATATCTCTCGCTGCGTCCATCAATAGCACCACCTCAGCTAGCGTGTCGCCGACCGTCCTCTCAGAGCATCTATCAGCATATCATCGCGTATTCGTTGGATCGAGACCGTCGGTGGCCCGCGCCTGCGCAGCGATTTGAGCCAACACTAGAGCCGTGTAGAACTCTGCCGCCTTCACCAGATCGTCCACGCATACCTGATCATCTCGAGTATGGGCATGTTCTTCTTTCCCGGGTCCAAACCCGATTGTCGGGATGCCGTACATGCCCTTGGTGGCGACGCCATTGGTCGAGAATTGCCACACACCCAAATTGGCGTCCTCAGCAAACTGGCTCGCGTGGGCAAACATCGCGGTACGCACGACTGGATCGTCTCTGTCCATCAGCCACGTTGGGTAGTATGCCTCGACAAGCTGCTCGAAGCCCGTGTGAGTCTCGATCTCGTACCTCGGTATCGTCACTTCCGCACCTGACGCCTTCACGGATGGGAGAGCACGCACCTCACGAACCGCCGACTCGAGCGTCTCGCCCTCCGACAGCCTTCTATCCAGGTGAATCGTCGCCGAATCAGCCACCGCGCAGAGTGATGGCGAAGTAGATCGGGCGTCGGTGACGGTAATGCTCCCCTTGCCAAGGACTGAAGAGCTTTCGAGTCGGGTATGCAGTTCCTCGATCTCTCGGATGATCGGCGCGATCTTGTAGATCGCGTTGTCACCCCGCTCCGGAGCGGAGCCGTGGCACGAACGCCCTCGCGTTCTGATCTTGATCTCCATTCGACCGCGTTGTCCGACCTTGATCTCCAAATTGGTCGGTTCGGTGAGCACCACGACCTCCGGGGTGCACTTCTCTTCCATCACGAGGTGCTGCCAGCACACACCCTCGAAGTCTTCTTCGTTGACCGAAGCAACAACAAGCAACGAGACGCCCTCAGGGAGTCCTATCTGTTTCAGTATCGTCCCCGCAAAGATCGCCGAGGTGAGTCCGCCTTTCTGGTCAACTGCCCCGCGGCCATAGATGACACCATCCCGGTACTCACCTCCAAACGGATCCACTTCCCACGCATCGAGATCACCCACGCCGACAGTATCGCAATGGCCGTCGAGGGCGATGAGCCGATCTCCCGAGCCAACACACCCCAGCAGATTTCCCATTTTGTCCACGCGAACTTCGTCGTAACCTAGTCCGAGCATCACCGCCTTCAGCCGCTCGATTACAGCACCTTCCTGTCCACCTGGTGACGGAATCGCAACGATGTCGCGCAGAAATGAGGCCATGTCGTTACGGTATGATTCTGCGGCGGCATGGATGGTGTCTCTCATTGCTTACACACTCCTACCTGCATTGATCACCGTTGAGAGAGGTGCAGAGTGCGGGACGTGGGGATACCCGAATGGTGAATATCCAACAAGGAACATCCAATGATGAAGTGACGCATCATTCAACAACTCCTTGAGTATTCAAGATTCGTTGTTTGGACATTGGACATTCACAAATCACCACTCTGGATTGAACCCCAACACCTTGCTCGTCGACACACCGTATTGCACCAACCCGGACGCAATGATGAGGGCGCAGATTACCCCGTCCAAGGTGGGGACGCCGAGTCTATCCTGTATCAGCTTGTCCATTCCCGTCAATCCGGCACATCCCAGCACGATCACCTCGGCCAGATCCCGCTCGACAGCGGCCTTTGCCAGCTCGAGGAACAGCATTTCGTCCTCACAGTCGGATGCGTCTTCTTCGGGCGTACGAACAGACACCATCAGATCTTGCAGATGGTATTTCCTTGCTTGGGCTTCTTTGGGGGGAATAGAGCGCTTCGCCGTGGTGACGACCGAAAAGCTATGCCCCAGCATCGAGGCCATCTTCATAGACGCCTCACCGATCCCGACCACCGGTTTGGTCGTCGCCTCCTTGATCGCATCCAGGTTCGGGTCACCGTGGCAGGCGACAACAAAGGCGTCGCAGTCCTTTTCGTTTTCCCTCACGAGCTGGAGCATCCCCGGGGCGGCAGCCAGGTCGTCCTCATAGGTCTCGATGAACTTCGGGGCGTTAGGCGTCGGTCTGCACACGACCTCGAATCGTCCATCCGCAAAATCGACTGCCGCCCTGCGGATCGCCTCTGTCATCTTGGGGTCGCTGTTGGGGTTGATGATCAGTATCCGCATCAGGAACCCTCCCCGTTATCCGTAGCGACATACGGATCGGACGGCTTGGCTTGCGAAAGCTTGGCTTCGATTACGTCGTCCGGGTAGCTCAACAGGCGCATGAAGTCGCGCGACAACTCCTTCCTTGCCACCTCGTCGTACTGCCCCTTCTCTTCCAACTGCATCTTCCTCGCCTTCAGACCGCCATAGGTATCGAGTGTCGCCTTGTCCTTGTAGTACAAAATCGACCACTTGCCCTTTGTGAACTCCTCGCTCTGGAGATCCGTGACGAGGAGCGATTTCTCCAAATGGGAAGATATCCCAGACTCTCGCACGATCTTGTCCGAGGCACTCTGGATTCGGGCATAATCTTCTGGCGAAAGCGGCGGGCTGA
>JBDGYW010000243.1:0-8641 GCA_039588935.1 Gemmatimonadota bacterium
AGGAGCACCACTATGGCGGACTTTACTGCTCGAGAACCACTCATCGCTCCTCCCCCTGTGATATCACTGACATCACCAACCAAGGCTCTGTGGAGAAACGATGGAGCAGGCCGATCTCTGACATGGGAGCGTCGAGGTGAGTGCGGCAGCGGTACCGCAGATGTTTGCAGATTGGCAAAGGCGGGTTGCACAATGCAGATTCACCTTGGAAACTCTCGAATGCCCGCCCACGAAACAACCGGCGCGGCCAAAGCCACGAAGTGAAGGAGCAAACACCATGAAGGCCTTCGGTTCGATAATCGCAATCTCAATGGGGTTGCTCGCTTGTGGGCCGACACCCGCTGCCGGTCAAATACCACCCGATGCAAGTGTCCGGGTCGACAGCATCTTTGAACAATGGAACTCAGTCGAGAGTCCGGGCTGTGCTGTTGGTGTCTCGGTGAACGGGCTCACGGTG
Organism: Gemmatimonadota bacterium; assembly: GCA_039588935.1. Classification (GTDB taxonomy): domain Bacteria; phylum Gemmatimonadota; class Gemmatimonadetes; order Gemmatimonadales; family GWC2-71-9; genus JBDGYW01. The sequence goes on from JBDGYW010000243.1 coordinate 458, forward strand.
CTTTCCCAGGCGTACGGCATGGCCGACCTGGAGCACAACATTCCCAACACGCCCGCCACCATCTTCGAGGGCGGTTCGGTCTCGAAACAGTTCACCGCCGCGGCCATCGTCCTGCTGGCACTCGACGGCTTGCTTTCTCTAGACGACGACGTGCGGCAATATGTCCCCGAGGTGTACGACTACGGCACAACCATCACGCTCAGACATATGCTGACCCACACGAGCGGGCTGCGGGATTGGGGCAGCGTAGCGGAAATCTCGGGTTGGGGGCGGCAAGAGCGCACGCACAACCACGCACATGTGCTGGATATTCTGAGCCGTCAGAGCGCCCTCAACTTCCCCCCCGGTCACGAGTACTCATACAGCAACAGCGGCTTCAACCTGTTGGCGGTAATCGTCTCGCGGGTGAGCGGCATGTCCTTCGCGGAGTTCTCGAAACAGCGCATCTTCGAACCGCTCGGCTTGACGAACACCCAGTGGCGCGACGACTACACGCGAATCGTGAAACGTCGAAGCACGGCGTATCGGGTGAGCGACGACGCGGTCTCCATCTTGCGCCCGATCGAGGACGTTCACGGGAACGGTGGAATACTCACCACGGTGGGTGACCTGCTCATCTGGAACGAAGCCGTCGAAGACGGGCGCTTGGGCGGCCCCGAGTTCGTGCGGATGATGCACGATCAGGGACAGCTGAACGACGGCCGGCGGATCGCATACGCTGCTGGCCTCTTCGTACAGCCGTTCGCCGGTGTGCCGTCGGTGACCCACACGGGTTCCACTTCGGGGTACCGAGCCTTCTTGGGCCGTTATCCGGATCAGGGGTTGTCGGTCGCCATGCTGTGCAACGCCTCGAATGCTCCCACGCGGGCGAACGGCGAGCGGATCGCACGGGTTTACCTAGGTGATGCGGCGCAGGATCCAGTTGCCCCCGAAGGTGTGGACGTGCCCGCCGACGTCCTGACTCAGCTAGAAGGACTCTACCGGAACACGGCAACTGGCGACCCGGTGCGTCTTTCGTTGGATGAGGGCGAGTTCAAAATGGACGGCCGTATCACACTGGTGCCACTTTCACGTGCCGAGTTTCAGGTGGGAAGGGGCGACAGCCGTCTGACGGTCCAAGCGGCGAGCGCTGGAAGGGCTACGCTTCTGTTCACCTCGCCAAATGGCGACGGCACGTACGATCCTGTTGACGAATTTCAACCGACCGAGTCTGAGCTGCATGCGTACGAAGGCGAATATCACAGCTACGACGCCGAGACCACCTTCAAGGTCACGGTCGGGGACAGTGGACTCGTAGTAACGCGACGGCCCGACGCCAACTTCGATCTCTCTCCGGTGTACCAAGATGCGTTCGAGATGCGGCGCTTTGGGCTCGTCCGGTTCGAGCGGGATGGAACGGGAAACGTCCTCGCACTGCATTTGACCATATCGCGGGTGTACGACATGCGCTTTGAGCGCATTGAGCCTTAGCCTTGGACGAAGTAACACCATAGGCGCATGCGTGCCAAGCTGGAGGTTTGGATGAAGACAGGACCGTGGCGATGCGTTTTCTTCTTGGCCCTCTCAGTCGTGGGACCCGCAATCGCTCAGGAGCAGCTGCCGGACATCCTGGTCACACCAGTCGACGAGCAACTCACAAAGCTGTGGGTCAACGGATACGTGAACGTGCTGGTGTTGCGATGTGATGATAGCGTCGTACTCATCGACGCCGGCTTCGAGGAGACCGCGGAGCAGCTAGCGTCCAAACTCGGCGAGATGGGCATCGATCGTGTCGACTACGTGATCAACACGCATTCCGACGGCGACCACACCGGTGGCAACGACGTGATCGGGCGCGAGAGCACGATCATCTCCCATGCCAGCTGTAGAGAGGCTCTGGACAAGGAAGAGGGCTTCCCGACTACAGGACTTCCATCGACCACGTTCACCGACTCACTACGCGTCCCGTGCGGATCGGGTGAACTTGCTTTGATCGCTATGCCCGGGGGGCACACGGACAACGACGTTGTTGTCCACCTCCCGGCCCGGAAGATCCTATACCTCGGCGACATCATTGTCCCCGAGACGTTTCCCGTTGTCTGGTTGGACCACTACGCGGGTGTGAGCGTAGAGCGGCTGGCGGAAGTTCTCGGGGCAATCATCGACCTGTTTCCAAACGACACACGGTTTCTGTCAGCACACGGACGCGACTACACCATGGAGGAGTTGCGGACCTATCGGGAGATGGTGGCGGCGACCACAGATTTGGTGCGCAACGCCATCGCAGATGGGATGACCGTTGAGAATATGCAGGCGGAAAATCTGCTCCGCGACTGGGCCTCCTGGAACAGCCGGTTGTACGAGTGGGTCAACACCGATTTCTGGATCGATACGGTTTACCGATCATTGGCTCGCCCCCCTACCAGGAAGCTCTAAATAGCGGCAGTTTCATCGCGACACCCCCGTTCAGATACCGTTGGAATGTGGGAACCGGAATGCCAACCGTCGTTCCGTCACCGGAGCGAACATCCAGGAGCGCCATCGATGGCGACGGGCGGTTGGAAACATGGTGGAGCCCCACCACGATGCCCCCCGCGGTCCCCAGCACAGTGCTGATGGCGTAGGCCCTGAATCCATCCTCGAAGCTAACATCAGGCGCAACAATCGCCGTCGCAATAGCCAAGAGGCCGGCGGCGGTTCCCCCTGTGATCGCAGAGAGTCCCACGATTTTGGTGGACGACTCTCCAGCGTCGGCATTGTACGAGACAAGAGGGTGCGTGGCTGCAATAACGACGCCCGTGAGGAAGCCCAAATAGGTGCCTGTCACGTACGGCCACTCTACGTACGACCAGTCATCTATTGCGTTTGTGCCGCTGCTGTCGACCGCCTCAGCCAACACGAAGCCGGTGATAAGCCCAACCGCCGTTCCTAAAACCGTCCCGGCGCCAATCGTCATAACCGCATTGTGCTCGCTCAACTGGGCGCGGGTGGTTGAGGGGAAGGTCAGTAGATATGCGGAAGTGAGGACTGTGATGAGGATCCGCTGCGTCATGGCCGATCCCTTTCATAACAGAGTTCCGTTGGCTCGCGCGACGATTCCTAACACCCAGCGCCGCGAAATCATGATATACGACACTGCGGCTGTGAATGCAACGCGGCCGTTCAGTCCCCCTCCTCCCCCATCTGAAACACGTCGTCTACCTTCGCATTGAACACGCTCGCGATGTTCATCGCTAAAGCCAGGGACGGGACGTAACGCGCCTGCTCGAGCAGGATGATCGTCTGCCGAGTGCACCCCACACGGTCCGCCAGATCCTGCTGCGTCATCTCTCCATGCTCGAAGCGGAACTTCCGAATCTGATTCTGGATCTCGGCCTTTGGCATTTCATCGCCTCCGATATCCAATGAGGATTCCCACCGGGAGTCCTATGACATTCACCACCAGACAGGACCAGAACACCAGGTACAGATAGAACATCGGTACGGCGCCGGCGTCGTGAAACCGCTGGCCGAGTCCAACAACCCACACGGCCAGCGTGATGACGGTAGCTACCGACTGAATGGCCGGCGCTCGCTCCAGGATGGCGCTGTCGCGTTCGTCCATGTTCTCCGGATGAGCCTTAGCCCTCTGTTTCAACTGGATCGCCGTGCCCCCGGGAACCGCGATGGACGCAAACACCAACAGAGTGAAAACCACCCGAACATTGTCGGTGTCGTAGACGTAATCGGGTCCGAAGAACACCAACACAGCGGCTGCCGCCGCACCGAAAACCAGTCCACCAGCCAGGCCCCACCGAGCAGTCCGCTGCATCGGAGTGGTTGGAATTTCCAAATCGGTAGGCAGCGGCGGAACCTTCGGCATCACGCGCCTGCCGGCGATCCACAGGGCGGCAAAACCTGCCGCGATCGCCAAAACGCCCCAAAGTAGAACAGACATTCGCTTCTCCTGAAATAGAATTCATACATATTGTATGAAATATCTTACATTTTGTCAAGTAGTCATGACATGGCTTGCACTTCGCAGCTTTTGATTCGCCCGTGCATGGTTGATCTCCGGCGCCGATTTTTCCAGGCGCTGCTTCCGTTTCCCAAGCCCTTGGAATTCGACGTCGCCGGACTTACAATCTGTCTCCGACGGGCCATTTCCTCGCTGCCTTCGTGAAGTGAGTAGGCCTTTGGTCAACCGTGCAACATGATGTGCAGGCCAACGAATAGACGATGAAGCAGCGAGCCCACGTACTCTGGGGGGTGATCGCCTTCGCGGTCGGCATCCCAACCTGCGTGCCGGAATCCGCAACCGCGCAGGAGACGCAGCACCAGTCGCTCTGGCTTCACGTCTCCGGCGAGCATCGCAATCGCTACGAGTATCTCTGGAATCAGCTCCGGCAGGCAGTCCCGGGCAACGATGCAGCACTGTCGCTCCGCACCACTCTGCTGGCTGAACTGCGCTACGAAACCGTGGCCGCCGGAGTCGAACTTGCAGACTCCCGCGTGTATTTGACGGACGACGATACACCGCTCAGTACGTCGCACGTAAATCCGGTGGATGTACTGCAGGCGTACCTATCCGCCACGGTCCCCGACTTGCTTTTTGACGGCTCCAGTCTTCGGCTGAAGGTTGGGCGGCAGACGATGGACGTCGGCAGCCGCCGATTTGTCGCACGCAACAGATTCCGGAACACGATCAATTCCCGCACGGGGCTGGACCTGGAATGGACGGGTCCTGGTCGGGAGATCGTTCGTGCATTCTTCACGGTGCCAGTCGAGCGCCGCGTCAATTCGATTCGCGACAATGAACCCCGGCTCGATATCGAACGTACGGAAGCCGTGTTCTGGGGGGTCTTCCTCCGTTCGCGGCCCTGGTCGGGTTCGGTCCGAGGGGAGTTCCAACTCTACGGACTACACGAGAGGGACTCAGAGGATTTTCAGACCAGGAACCGGAGTTTCGTCACGCCGGCGTTCCGATTTTTCCGCAATCCCGGGGCGGGCTCGGTCGACTTCGAGATCGAGTCTGCGATACAAGCGGGAACCTCGAGACTCACCTCGTTGGCCGACGATCTCGCCGACCTGCAGCATCTCGCGTTCTTCTTGCACGCTTCACTCGGCCGCACGTTCGCAGGCAAGTGGCAGCCCCGTTTGATCCTGCAGTATGACTATGCGAGCGGCGACGAGGACCCGACGGATGACTCCAACGGGAGGTTCGACACGCTGTTCGGGGCCAGGCGCTTCGAGTACGGGCCCACAGGTATTTACGGCGCTTTCGCACGCGCAAACGTAAACTCTCCGGGGATTCGGGTAGCGCTTTCACCGCACTCGGCGGTCAACGGCTCCCTGGGGTACCGCACCCTGTGGCTGGCTCAGGCGAGGGATGCCTGGACAACTAAAGGCGTCAGGGATTTAGAAGGGTCATCCGACAATTTCCTGGGACACCAGGTCGAGGGCCGCTTGCGCTGGTGGATTCTTCCGGAGAACATGAGATTCGAAACCGGCTTCGCGCACTTGTGGCTCGGGCAGTTCCCGAAAAGCGCACCGAACGGCAATCCAAACCAGAAGAACCCCGTTTTTCTCTATGCGCAGCTCACAGTGCAGTTTTGACGGGCGCGCGGGAAGCGCAAGAATCGGGTTGCAGGCCCTGCCCCGTGTTGTCAACTTCCGCTCGTCATCAAAAACCCGGATGGATCTTCATGGCCAAAAGTGATGCCGAACGCGTTGCACAGGCAATCCGATATCTCGACGAGCACTACCGCGAACAGCCCGCGCTCGACGCGGTCGCGAGCACCGTAGGACTCAGTCCCTACCACTTCCAACGCCTGTTCAAGCGCTGGGCGGGCGTCACGCCGAAGCGCTTCGTCCAGTTCCTCACCATCGAGCACGCCAAAGCAGCTCTCTCCGAAGGTCAGAGCACACTCGAGGCCTCCTGGGATGCCGGCCTGTCCGGGTCAGGTCGGCTGCACGATCTCTTCGTGTCGGTGGAGGCGGTGACCCCGGGAGAGTTCAAGACGAGCGGCAGCGGTCTCACCATACGCTACGGGCTCGCTGATAGCCCGTTCGGGACGGTTTTCATTGCGCTCACCGACAGGGGCATTTGCGGATTGACGTTTGCCGAAAGCACGAACGACACGAACGCACTCGCGAGCCTGAGGGACCGTTGGAGCGGCGCAAGTTTCCATGCAGACAGAGGAGCCGTGAGAAACATCGCCGATCGGATCTTCACCGACCGAGACCCCGAAGGTTTCGGCCTGGAGTTGAGGGGCACGAACTTCCAGATCAAAGTGTGGGAAGCGTTGCTGCGCATCCCAGCCGGCACCCTGGTGTCGTACGGTGACGTCGCTCGAAGTATCGGCCATCCCCGCGCGCACCGCGCCGTCGGAACGGCGGTGGGCTTGAACCCGATTTCATATCTCATTCCCTGCCACCGCGTGATCAAGAGCACCGGCGTCCTCGGCAACTACGGCGGCGGTGCGATCCGTAAGAAGCTCATTCTCGGGTGGGAAGCGGCGAAGCGGGCAACGTCGACGGCGGCATGAGTGGGGGGGCGGAAGGACAGAGGCCGAGTCGTTCCTAGCGCGGTAGTTCAGATGTTGTACTGACCTTTATACCACTTCCCACCCACCTGCAGCAATTGCTTACGAGGAACGATGCCGAACGGGTCGTCCTGCGAGGATGCGCCATGGTCGGCGTTTTCCCGCGGCCCAAACCGTGGGTTTTTCTCCCGAAGTGCGTCATAGTACATAGAACCCGCGTGCACCGATGCCGTATACGGAGGAAGAACCGTTGCTGACTGAAGCTGAACTGATAGAACTCTACAGAAGGCATACGAACATGCTCTATGGTTACGTCTCGCGCAGGGTGGGGGCAGAGCGCGCACTGGCTGAGGACATAGTGCAAGAGACCTGGCTGCGCGCCGTGAACTCGTGGCGAAGCAAGGGAACACCCGACCAGCCCGGCGCGTGGTTGGTGAGAGTCGCCAGGAACCTGCTCGTGAGTCACTTCCGTCGCAGGCGGCCGCATACAGTCGATCACACGGAACTCGAGATAGCCGACGATCGTGTGGATCCGGAGACACTCTCCTCGGCGGCACTCGTGAACTGGGGTTTGTCACGCATGAAGCGGAAGCAGGCACACCTCATCGAGGCGTTCCATTTCGAGGGCAGGAGCATACGCGTTTTAGCTCTGGAAAACGGACTCTCCGAACGCGCAGTCGAGGGCCGCCTGCGTCGGGCTCGGGAGAACTTGAGGGAGTTTCTCGAACCTCACGTGCGTTCAGGGACGCGCCTCGCAACTGAGACCGAACCGGCCGTAGCACCGTTACGTGTCTTGGAGCACTCGGAGGGAGGAGAAGAAAATGCCCGGCAAGCACGAACCTGATCAGCGTTTCCTCGAGAACCTGGAATGGCAGCTCTCAGGCGAGCTTAGACGATTGAACAGATCCGGCGCGCAGAACCGACTCAGTGTTCGCGTCCTGAAGATCGCCGCCCTCATGGTCGTCTCGATCGGCCTGGGTGCCGGGGCCATGGAGGCATCGCAACAGCTCCAGGAGTCGTGGCGTGCCGACCTCCTGGAAGCCCGTCTGGAAGTACGGCTCGAGATGGCGCAACAACGCCTCCTGATGCAGCGTGAGACGCTGGCGCAAGCCCGCGAGGAGGTCGAGCAGGGACTGCGAACCTCACGAGAACTCATGCACGCGGAACTCCAGATCGCCCAAGCTCTGGCCGAGGCGGAGATAACGGAGCTGGAGCTGGAAGAGATCCGCGAGTCGGGGCGGGAACCGCTGGGCGAGCTTTCCTCACCGCTCGTCGGGGGACGCGACTTCGTAAGCGAGAAGATTGAAGTCCGTATGCGAGTCGCGCAGCTCTACCTCAACACAATCCGCGGTGAGTTGGAACGCGAACGTTCGATGGCGGAAGCAGGCCTTGTGAGCGCGAGAGAGCTTCAAGGCAGGAACATCGCCGTACGCGAAGCAGAACTACAGTTGGATGGCCTTGGCAGGCGGCTCGAGGTGCGGCAGGCCTATCTCGACGCCGACATCAGCGCCGTGGAAGCGGAGCTGCAGGTCTTGGAACTCGAAGTCCAGAATCGTATGGTCCTGCTGAACGAGCAAAGGCAACACTTCCAGGGCGAGTTGGAGTGGATGCAAGAAATGGCCGAGGTAGGAGGAGTCGGCGCGTCAGAGCTCACCCAGATGCAGTTGCAGATAGCGGAGAT
>JBDGYW010000244.1:0-8635 GCA_039588935.1 Gemmatimonadota bacterium
GGCGGCAACTGGATGAAGCACCTCTTCAAAGCCTACGGATCTCAGAGCATCGCTGCACCTTCCTACGCTCAGTGCCGCGGTCCCAGGGAGGTTGGCTTTGACCTGACGTTCGGCTCGGGTGTTGGGTCACCTGAGGTTACGGACATGGCAAACAGTCGCTGCGTCGTACTGATCGGCAGCCACCTGGGCGAGAACATGCACAACACCCAGGTACAGGACTTCGCTGCTGCGGTTCGCAACGGCGCAGACATCATTGCGGTCGATCCGCGCTTCTCTGTCGCGGCTTCCAAGGCGAACCACTGGTTGCCGATCAAGCCAGGAACCGATTTGGCGCTGTTGCTCGCCTGGATGAATGTGATCATCCGCGAAGGCATGTACGATCGCGACTACATCGAGCGCTACGCATACGGCTTCGAGCAGCTTCAGGCCCACGTAGAGCCGTACACGCCGGAGTGGGCTTACCCACGCACCGGGATAGAGCCAGAGAAGATTCGTCGGACCGCTCGCTTGATGGCGGCGGCCCGGCCCGCCACGCTGGTTCACCCGGGGCGTCGCGTCAACTGGTACGGAAACGACACGCAGCGCTCGCGAGCGATTGCTATCCTGAATGCATTGCTGGGATCTTGGGGGCGGAAGGGCGGCTTCTACATCCCGTCCGAGATCGAATTGCCTTCATATCCGTATCCGGGCTATGGCGAATTGGAAGAAGCAGTCCCGGACCGTCCGCAACCAAGCGACTACCCGCTTGGAGACCAGGTTCTCGCGCAGGGAGTGTGCGAAGCCACAATCCCAGGCGTCAGGGGCGACTCGGAGATAAAGGGATGGATGGTCTATGGGTCGAATCTCCCGACGACACTGCCAAATCCGGAGCAGACCTACAGAGCGATCCAGGAGTTGGAGTTTCTTGTCACCGTAGATGTCCTGCCCGCGGAAATCGTCGGCTGGTCCGACGTGGTGCTTCCGGAGGCGACTTATCTGGAACGCTGTGACGAGCTTTTGACCCCGAGCTACAAGCAGCCGTACATAGCGGTGCGACAGGAAGTGGTACCGCCGATGTACGAAAGCAAGCCCGGTTGGTGGATGGCTCGCGAGTTGGCACATCGCTTGGGACTCAACGATTTCTTCCCGTGGGAAAACTCGATGGAGTATGCCAGAGCCCGGTTACACGAAACGGACCACGAATGCGAGGTGCTCCAACGAGACGGAGTGATTCTTGGCGAGCCAGGACCACTCTATTTCGAGGAAGGTGCTGCTCCAGCGTTCTACACCGATTCGGGCAGAATCGAACTTTTCTCCCAGCGGCTGGCGAGCCACGGCTTCGACCCCATGCCGACATACCGCGAAGAGGATGTCGAAGAGCCGCCGCGCGGCTACTACCGGCTGCTTTTTGGCCGAGCACCGACTCACACATTCGGAAGAACTACGAACAATCGGCTTCTCTCCGAGGTTTACTCGGAAAACGCCGTCTGGGTGAATCCGGACGTGGCCGCCACGTGGGGCCTGAGTGACGGGGAACGGGTGTATCTCCAGAACCAAGACGGCGTGCGTTCTTCGTATTCGGCTCCCTTGAAGGTCACAGACCGCATTCGCGCCGATGCGGTTTACATGGTGCACGGGTACGGTCGCAAGGCGGAAAAGCTGCGATTCGTTCACGGCAAGGGAATCGACGACAACGAACTGATCACCCGCTACAAGACAGATCCGATCATGGGCGGCACCGGCATGAACGTAAACTTTGTGACCTTCTTGCGCGCGGAGGATGTTGAAGCTGAACTAGAGGCCGCGGCCGTTGGCGCGGAGGTGGATCATGGCTGAGAAACGCTATGGCATGGTCCTGGACACCAGAACCTGCGTCGGCTGCAATGCGTGCGTGATAGGGTGCAAGACTGAAAACGACGTCGCTGACGGATATGTCCGTGACTGGGTGTTCACCGAGACGACAGGCTTTTTTCCGAATCTGCAGATGACCGTGCGCTCCGAACGGTGCAACCACTGTGACGACGCTCCGTGTGTTTCGGTTTGTCCAACTGGAGCTTCACACTACGGTCCAGGCCGTACCGTCCAGGTGAATCCCGACAGGTGCAGTGGGTGCAAGGTGTGCATCGCCGCCTGTCCATATGACGCACGGTTCATCGATCCCAACAGGGGAGCCGTGGACAAGTGCACTTTCTGTATGCATCGCATAGAAAACGGGGTGCCCACTACGTCATGTCAGGAGATCTGTCCGACCGAGAGCATCGTCTTTGGGGATCTCAGCGATCCTGCCAGTGAGGTCTCCCAACTTCTGAAGACCCGGGAGTACTACACGCTTGCTCCTGACGCCGGTACGCAACCCAAACACTTCTACCTGAAGTGAGTTGGATCTCATGAACCAGATCACAAACAACCGAACCAATCCGCTAATCGATCCGAGTCTGCACGTCTGGCACTACGAGGTCCCGGCCTACTTGTTCCTCGGCGGCGTTGTTGCCGGCGTGATGATTCTCACCGGTCTGTGGATGTTGTGGAAGCCTTCTGAGAACCGGTCTCGTGGCTTCTCTCTGGCACCCTGGGCGAGTCCGGTCCTGCTGTCCTTGGGGATGCTGTTCTTGTGGCTCGATCTCGAAGACCCTTGGAATGCGTGGCGCTTCTACATGGTGTTGAAGCCGACGTCGCCGATGTCGTGGGGATCGTGGATTCTCTTGGCGATTTACCCCGCATCGATCCTGTTGGCGTGGGCCGGCACAGCACCAGACGTGCGGGAGCGGTGGCTGGCTCGGCTACCACTGCGCTCAAAGGTCGACGGCATCGGGCGTTGGGCCACGGAAAACGTGCCACTGCTCGCCGTGTTGAACATCACGTTTGGTGCCCTGCTCGGCATATACACGGGTGTTCTCCTGGGCACGATGGCGGCGCGCCCACTCTGGAACTCGGCGATACTCGGACCCCTGTTCCTCGTGTCCGGGATGTCGACTGGTGTCGCGTTCATCCTGCTGTACAAACTCGCCGACAACGAACGCACGTTGCTGAGCCGCATCGACATGGGTCTGATCCTCGTCGAGCTCGGACTGCTCGCCATCTGGCTCATCGGCCTCTCGAGCGGCGGAGCAGCAGCAAGGGAAGCCGCAGCGCTTTTCTTCGGCGGACCCTACACCGCCGCCTTCTGGACGCTGGTGGTGGCGCTGGGGCTGGTGACGCCCTTTGTTGGAGAATGGATCGAACTTAGACACAAGATCGTTCCCGGTCGCATGACCGCTGGACTCGTACTCATCGGTGGGTTTGCGCTACGCTGGATAGTCGTGTATGCGGGACAACACGCTGGCTGGGTCAGCGACATAGCGCTTCGATAATAGTGATGAACGGAGAATGTCTGCAATGAAAGCGAAACCATATTGGAACCCGTACATCGCCGGAGTGGTGCTGGGCTTGACGCTCCTTGCGACGTTCCTCATCGCCGGTCAGGGACTTGGCGCCTCTGCGCTTCCCAAGCGTACGCTTGCATTGGTGGGGAGCGAGGTCGCTCCCGAATGGACCGCCAACAACGCGTCGCTAGGGATCTACCTGGAAGACGACGACAACCCGCTCAAGAACTGGTTGGTGATTGAAGTCGTCGGAGTGTTACTCGGCGGTCTCATTGGGGCCATGTCCGCCGGGCGGTTCCAAACAAAGGTTGAGAAGGGTCCGCGGATCTCGACGCGTGGAAGGCTGACGTTCGCGCTGGGCGGCGGAATCTTGATGGGATTCGCCGCGGCCCTGGCACGAGGTTGCACGTCCGGACAGGCGTTGAGCGGAGGAGCGCTCCTGGCGACCGGCAGCTGGGCATTCATGATGATGGTCTTTGGCGGCGGTTACGCGTTTGCCTACGCGGTGAGGAGGCAATGGACATGACCGGCCTATTCCCTCTCGTCTTTGAAATCGATGAGTTCCGACTGCTCACCGCTATCGGCCTCGGCTTCATGTTCGGCTTTACGCTCGAGCGCGCCGGCTTTGGAAACGCGCGGAAACTCGCCGGGCAGTTTTACCTGAACGACATGACAGTGTTCAAGGTCATGTTCACGGCGATTCTGGTTGCGATGGTAGGAATGCGCACCTTCGCGGCGTTCGGCTGGCTCGACATGTCTCGGATCTGGATCAATCCGACATTCATGTGGGCACAGGTCATTGGTGGTTTCATGCTCGGAGCCGGGTTCATCATGAGTGGGCTCTGTCCTGGCACTTCGGTAGTCTCGGCTGCTTCGGGCCGGATAGACGGACTCGTGACCTTCAGCGGGATCTTTGTTGGGTCGTTCCTCTTTGCGGTGGCGATCGAATGGGTTCCGGGTTTGGAGTGGCTCTACAAGACCGGTGGTTCGATGGGCGATTCGATTCTGCCGAACCTCTTGGGCCTGCCGACGCCGATTGTAGTACTTGCGATCGTCTTGATGGCGGGTGGCGCTTTCATCGGCGCCGAAAAGGTAGAGAAACACTTCCAGAAGCGAAGCAGGCCGGTGGAACTCACGCCAACCCCGACAAAACGCACACCGCGCCTCAAGTTCGCCGTTGCCGGTTCACTGGGAGCGATCGCAATCGTGGCCATTGGTGCAACAGCTCCAAGCATCTCAGCGCCGCCGATCGCTATGGAAGAGGTGACTCCGCTAGAACTCGCCGAAGCGATCATCAGCGGCGACCCGAACCTTCTCATCTTGGACGTGCGCAGCGAAATCCCAGAAGGCGAGGGCCGGATTCCTGGTTCGTACGCGGTTACCGCGGACAGTGCGGCTCTCGGGCTGCTGGGGGCCACCGCACCGTCGACGAAGGTGGTCGTGTACGACCAAGATGGCGCATTGAGTCTGGTACCAGACATATGGCCACGGACGCTCGAGTACCGAATCGTGCGTGGCGGGTTCACCGGCTGGCACAGTGAAGTTCTTACGCCAGCGGAACCAACCAGCTACGCGTTGATTGAGCGTGCGTACATCGAGCGGCAGAACCAGATAGCGGGATTCTTCTCTGGAGCAGCTGTGCAGTCGTCGGTGGCAGCCCCACCTCCCGCGATGTCGTCGGGGCCGAAGAAGAAGAAGAAGTCGATGGGATGTTGAGTTTCGGCGCTCCCGTCAAACAGGAGCGCCCGAATAAACAAAACGACCCCGAGCCCAGATTGCTCGGGGTTGTTTTATAGGTGCCGTTATGATGTCGGCTTTTGACCGCGCACAAACGCGCTCATGAACTTGCCGTCCATTTGTGGCCCGAACGAATCCAACTCCGTGTCACAACAAGCGTCGCCGAGGAACGTCCTGGCGTCATCGACGCCGTAGATTCGCGTAGGTTCAATATCGATACCCACGAATCCGACGTCGGCGAGAATCTGCTCGAACTCAGTCTCTTCCAACGCACCGGCCACGCATCCGACCCAAAGCTCGACGCTACGCCTGATCTTGGGGTCGACGTCACCACGTACGACTATATCCGATACCGCGAACCGTCCGCCGGGTTTCAGAACCCTGAATGCTTCCTGAAGCGTCTTTCGCTTGTCCGCCGACAGGTTAATCACACAGTTCGAAATGATGACATCGACGCAGTCATCGGGTAGCGGGATCGCCTCCATCTCGCCCTTCAGAAATTCGACGTTCTCTACACCGGCCTCCGCAGCGTTCTTCCGAGCGAGGCTCAGCATCTCGTCGGTCATGTCGATTCCAAAGGCTTTCCCCGACGGCCCGACACGTTTTGCGGACAGCAACACGTCGATCCCACCGCCGGAACCCAAGTCCAACACTACCTGACCCTCTTTGAGCTCCGCCAGCGCTGTCGGATTTCCACAGCCCAGTGATGCGGCGACAGCGTCGGCGGGCAGCTCCGACTGCTGTTGGATATCATACAGGTCTGAGGTGACGGGGTTGCAACAACTAGCAGAAGATCCGCTAGCTCCACAACAAGAACTGCTGCCGCTGTTCGAAACGCCAGACGCGATCTGGCCGTACTTCTCGCGCACTATCTCTTTGATCCCTTCGTCATTCATTATCTTTTCCTCGTTTCACTTCGGTTCCTTCTCAGTTGGGCAGCAAACTGACTCGCAGCAACAGGACTCCAGGTGCTCCCTGCCGTCCGTGACTGAGCCGATGATCGCCTGCATTTCTTCGATGGTCTCGTAGTTCAGTGAGTAGTACATCCATTTGCCGCGACGGCGATTTTTCACCAAGCCCGCCTCTCTCAAGATCTTCAGATGAAACGACAACAGCGGTTGTTTGGCACCTACAACCTCGGTGAGTTCGCAGACGCACCGTTCGCCTTTCGTGAGCAGCGCAACGATTTCGAGCCTTTTTATGTCCGCGAGTGCATGAAAAGACCGTGTTAGTTGGCTCAGGTCTGTCGCAGCGGTAGAGTTCATGTCAAGCAACATATCAATGATTGTTGATATGTCAACCGTGTAATCACTCCTAGTCCCGAGACACTTTCTCGGTGACTTGTTCACCATAGATTTCAACAATTGAGAAAACTCTCGGACCCGCAACGCGACTGGCGTGTAGCACAGCCTGTGATCGTCCCACACCCTGTCGATATCCTACGGACTCGAGGTTCGGTTCACGAATGACCTTTGACTTAAAGCCATTGGGCCATAGTTGGCTATTGATAGCCCTAATTGCGGGGTGTGGAGATAGCCCGGTCGAAACCGTCGATCCACTTGAGCCGATCGACCTCTCCGGCGTCTGGGATTTCACCGAAGTACTGTTTCGATCGACGCAACCAGTCGTTTGCAGAGATACAGGGTCATACTGGCTTGCGAACGACCACAACACGATTGCTGGAGCGGGGGAGAAGATCGGCACGTGCGAAGGTTTGGTCGGCGACTTTTCCGACGCGCGCACGTTTACCGTCAGGGATGGCGTGGTCAGAGACAGTCTGGTCGAATTCGTGATCGGCGGTGGCTGTGGATCGTTGCGGGGCACGCAGATCGACGCACGGTACACGGGCACTGTCTCACGCGGCCCGCCGCTGCGAATGGGCGGCAGCAGCGCCTGTTCCGTGAACTTCAACGGTCTTTGGGAGGCGACTCGAGCGGCGCCAACCGCCTCTATAGAGATTCGACCCGACTCCGCCGCGATGGTGATGCAAGAGACGATCTATCTGAAGCCGATCATTTGGTCCGCATCGGGAGCACGACTGTTCGAACGAGATCTCACGTGGACGAGCAGCGACACGGCGGTCGCAAGAGTCGCCGAAGACGGAAGCGTGTATGCGACAGGAATTGGCGCAACTACGATTGAGGTGAGCAACATGGGTCTGACGGCGGACGCGAAGGTGGCGACCCGTTCGGTGAGCTTTACCTCGGTTCATGCCGGCGCCTACCACACATGCGGCCTGTCGGCTGACGGAGAGGCCTTTTGCTGGGGAGCGAATGAAGCTGGGCAATCTGGGCCTTCGCCTAGTCTCGCTCCTTGTCCAGGTGTGCTTTGCAGACGAGCGCCAGGTGCGGTTCCAGGGTCGGCTCAGTTTGGCGAGTTGAACGGCGGTGCATCGAATACATGTGGCGTCGCTCTCGACGGCAGTGCGCACTGTTGGGGGGGCAACTCGGTCGGGCAGCTAGGCATCGGCCAGACTACCGCCGGCACGCAGACACCGCAAATGGTCTTAGGTGGCCACACGTTTTCGTTGGTATCGGCGGGAAGCGGCCATGTCTGTGGCGTTGCGGAAGGTGGCCTTGTTCACTGCTGGGGCAGCAACAACCGCGGTCAGGCGGGGCCGAGCGAGTCGGACCCGGGCACGGTTCCATTCTTGGTCTCATCTGAGCTTTCATTCATATCGGTGGATGCCGGAGGCTTGCACTCATGTGGCCTAGCCATAGACGGAGTGAGCTATTGCTGGGGCTGGAATTGGGATAGTCAACTCGGCAATGATACCATCCCCAGCAGTTCAGAGCCGCTCGCGGTATCGGGCGACCTGATTTTCGCTTCGATTACCGTAGGCGCAGCGCACAATTGTGGCCTGACGCACGAGGGCGTGGCGTATTGTTGGGGTGACGGGGAGTGGGGCCAGCTTGGAATCGACTCGATCGACTACATGGAAACCCCGACTGCGGTGGAGGGTGGACTTCGATTCGCTTCACTCACGGCCGGAGCATACCACACTTGTGGCCTGGCGGAGGATGGGTCTGCGTTTTGTTGGGGCGAAGGATCCTACGGTCGTCTCGGAGATGGGTCGGGCGAAGACTACTTCTCGCCGGTGGCGGTCTCCGGTGGGTACCGGTTCTCTTCACTCACGGCGGGTGCCGAACACACCTGCGGGATGACCGTGGACGGATTGGCGTACTGCTGGGGCTCGAATTTCAACGGACAACTTGGCCAGTCGTCGATTGACCCCAGTGCGGTGCCGCTCAAGGTCATCGGTCAACTGTAGATCATTCAAGCTTTTCAACCGGCAGTTTGAAGCTCTAAACTCACGAACCCGCACGCCCGCATGCGGTGGGGAATCGACGCGATGCTACTGCGGTAAGCGCTTGTTTTTCATGCCTTTACGTCAAACACGTCCGGCCGATTGCGGAAAGTGGGGGTACAAAAGTGGGGGCTCAGAATGCAAATCCGCCAGAATCGAGCTTGACCGTAATAATATTTAATGTTAAACACACATAATGTTAAAATGGCATGGGCCCTAGATCGTGCACCCTGTCAGGCCGGCCGGAAGG
>JBDGYW010000245.1:0-8626 GCA_039588935.1 Gemmatimonadota bacterium
CCCGGCCGAGTATGAGGAGGCATATTACCGCCGCCAGGAAGCTCCTGCCGACCTGGCGGCACTCAAGTAAAAAGGTCTCCGGAAAAACCGGGGCGGTTCAGATCACCAAGAGGACTTTGTGACCTGTCCAGCCAGGACTCGCGTTTCAGTTCTTGTTGTACCCGAATTTGCCCCGTGACAGAAAGACCTCCTTCCAGAAACTCTCCCTTTCCCTGATCACGCCATCGTCAACTTTCATTGATCGGTACTCCAGGAGGGCCAACCTGAAATTGACCCTCGCATAATCGAAGCCTTCCTTCTCAATGACCTTTGTAAGCTCATCATTCCACCCGTGTCCTGTGCCCATGTAGCAACTCCATCTCGCCCAGATGCCCGCTTCTCCATACGCAGAACCAACGTATGTCTTGCCATTGCTCTTGTCCGTAATGACATAAACGCCTTTGACATGTTCTAACGCGGCCTTCCAGTCCGGCTTGTCGTTTGCGAAGATAGAAACGAGGCTGTCGAAATCGTGATTTATTTTCTCGTATCCTGGGAAGAGAGCACCTGAGTACGGCTCCTTCAAAATTTCGGCTACGGTCATCTTGTGCAGATGCTTTTCGAGATAGAATGCTCGCCCTCTTGATGGTCTCTCCAATCTCACCTTCAATCTTCCGACGTATGGAGACCACTCAGTCAGTTCTTCGATCTCATAACTATGACTGCAACGTTCATCACCTCTGCTAACGACCTCTCTAGGGCGTTTTTGGGGCACCGGGGTACGCTGGTGGGACATACGTTGAGGAAAGCCCCGAGCACCGCGTGACGCTCGGGGGTTTCATCCGGTGTCTTCCCTGTACCTACTCCCTGTTCACATTGCCACTGTGGTACTGGTCGCGCATCAGAGTCGGCCAGGGACTGTTAGCGAGCCCTCGACTGGACCCATACACTGCGTACAGGTTGTGATCCATGGAGCCAACATAGATGGTCCCGTCGTCGGCTATCACTGGCGTGAATGAGTCCGAGGTTCGCGTGCAGCAGTCGGTCGGGTTCTCGGTGAGGGAGCGGCAGATAGTTGCCGAGTTCTTCGCCACCCATCGCCAGGAGGTGGAGGCTTTGCCGCCGGGGATCGCGAGAAACCTGGCGCGCGGCAAACGGTTACCGCCGGGGATAGCAAAGAGGCCGATCCCGTCCGGGCTTCAGGCTTTGTTTCCGACTCGTGTTGGAGTCGAGGTCTCGATCTTCGGCGATCGGATTGTGTTGCTCGAGGCAAGCGGCCTGATGGTGGATATTCTCGAAGGCATATTCTGAACCCTACTCCGCCTTCATCACTTCTGCAGGATCGAGACGGATCGCCCTGATAGTGGGCATCAGACATGCGACCAGGGCCACAAATGCCAACGTGAGGCTCACCGCGCAGATCGTGAGCAGATCTGCCGATCCGACTCCGAAGAGCCAACTCTGCAAGAGCCGCGCTCCCGCCAAGGCCCCACCAATGCCGATGGCGATGCCCCACGCCACCAAAGCCATGCCGCGGCCGAGGACCAACCCTGCCACGCCCGCCATCCCGGAACCCAGCGCAAGCCGGATGCTGATCTCGTGGCCTCGCAAGCGCACGAAATAGGCCAACACTCCGTATAGTCCGATCGCTGACAGGACGAGTGTCACAAGTGCGAAGAACCCCACGACGATGGAGCGAAACCGCGGCTGAAAAAGCCTATTGGACAGTCGCGTCTGCATGGTTTGGACAGACGAGAGCGTGATGTCGTCGTCAGCTTCCTGAATTGCCTGCCTCAAGGCTCCAGCCACCCCGAGCGGATCCCGTTCCGTGACGATCAGTACGCTCAACATGTCATAATCCCACCTTGCCGGCAGGTAAAAAGTGGGCAGTGGGTCCGACCCTGGCCCCGTCTCTCGGATGTCTCCAGTGATCCCGATGACCTGCAGGTCAACCGGCCGATCCCAATCCAGCACAAGGGTCTTGCCAAGTGCGTTTTCGTCGGGGAAGGCGATTTGGGCGAGCGCCTGGTTGATCACGACGGATCCGGGAACCCTGGAGCCCTGCCACCGCTCAGCTTCGTCGAAATGGTGTCCCTGGAGAAGTGAAATCCCGAGCGCCTCGAAATAACCCTCCGAGGCGAACCGCCGAGTGGCCGGCAACTGCTCGGCCAAACTGGCAGGCGGCCGCTCGGCAGCCCAAACGCCGTTTACTGGTCCGCCTCCTCCGAGGGGAAGACGATCGACGAATCCCACAGTGCGCACGCCGGGTACCGCCGCAAGCTGCCGGTGCACATCGAGCCAGGCCTGCTCGAACTCGTCTGGGGATTCGTAACGGAATGACGGCAGCAACGCATTGAGGGAGAGAACGCTCTCCGTTCGGAATCCGGAGTCCATTTGCCAGAGGTTCAGGATGCTCCGCACGAGCAGGCCCGACGCCAGCATCAGCATCAGAGACAGAGCAACCTGTGCCACCACCAGCATGTTTCGGAACTTTGAGTTCGCGCCACGTCCCCTGGGGCCCCCGACCTTCAGCGTCTCGCCGATTCTCATATCGGTTCCTCGGATCGCTGGGGCAAGGCCGAAGATCGGCACCATCAGGAGCGCCGACGCGAATGTGATGGCGAGGACGCTGGCGTCGATCCCAATCGTGTTAAGCCGCGGCAGCGCCGCCGGGGCGAAATTGCGGAGCGCCTCACCACCTAGATACGCGAACGCGAGGCCCACAAACCCTCCGGCCAATGCGACGACGAGGCCTTCTGTGAGAAGCTGACGGATCAGTCGCGATCGTGAAGCGCCGAGCGCAAGCCTGGACGCCAATTCATTCCTGCGCGAGACCGCACGTGCCAAAAACAGAGAGGCCACGTTCGCGCAAGCAACCAGCGGTACCAACGAGATGATTGCTGCGAGAATCAACAGGTTGGATCGTGCGGGCCCGAAGAAAAGTTCGTGCAGCGGAATGAGTGAAACCCAGGTTCCGGCTTTGGCCGCGGGATAATGATCCGCGATGTTCCGAGCCACCACGTCCATCTGAGCCTGCGCCTGCTGAATGGAAACGCCCTCTCGCAGCCGGCCCACAATGGCGAAGTTGTTGTTGCCGCGACCCTGTGCATAACCCGCACTGCGTTGCAGTGGAAACCACACGTCGGTGCCGGTGGGGTAGTTGAACCCCGCGGGCATGATGCCCACGACCTCGGCGGGCACCCCGTCCAGAGTGATCGTGGCCCCGAGCACCTCGGGATTCCCGCCGTACTTCCTCTGCCAAAAGCCATGGGACAAAATCGCGACTCCGTCATGACCGGTCTGCTCCTCTTCTGGTAGAAAGGCGCGGCCGACCTCAGGGAAAATCCCAAGGGCAACAAAGAGGCTCGCTGAGACAGGGAACGTGACAACCCGCTCCGCCCCTTCCGTTCCAGTGAGAACACGGGTACGCCGGAAGACCATGGAGGACCCTAGTGCTTCAAACGCATCTGTTCCATCCAGAAAGTCGACATAGTCGGAGTACGAGACAGTGTTTCTGGGCAGCCGCTCGCTCATGCCCCAGACCCAAACCAATCGGTCAGGCTCGGCAAACGGGAGCGGCTGGAGAACGACGGTGTTGAACGTCGAGAACATGAGGCTGACAGCACCTATGCCGATGCCGAGCACCAGCACTGCGGCTAGTGCAAACCCGGGGCTCCTGCGAAAAGACCTCGACGCAAAGCGGATGTCGCTCCAGAAATCACTCATCAGGGAACCTCCAGATGGGTTGTCAGAGGGGCAGGCGGGTGAGGCCATCAGTCTTCGGTAGAGCCTGCGCCGGACCATTCGGCGAATCAGAAACCGTCCGCCCACCAACGGTACCTGACTCCAGTACCAGAATGATGCCCCGCACGACGCGTTGATCCTCTCTTCGTACATCTCGAGGAGGTCACCTAGGACGGACTCGCAAACAGCACCCCGAGGGAGACACAGAGAGATCATCGCGGCTGCCAGGTGGGGCGGGGACGGTCGGTTCGGGGTGCTCACCGTTGCAGGACCTCGTCCAAACCTTCGGACATTCGCGCCCAGGCTTCGCGCGCGCCCTGGAGTTCGGCAACTCCTTTCGGCGTGACCGTGAGGAATCGCTTGCGTTTGCCCCCACGCCCCGGAGTGGGATCGCCCAAATTGGAAGTGACCAGTCCCTTTCCCTCGAGACGGTCGATCGTGGCGAACAGCGCTCCGGGGGATACCTTTCTCCCGCCGCGCTCGCTCAGCTCCCTCAGGACGTTGGTGCCGTAAGCACCGTCCTTTAGCTGAAGGACGGCCATTAGTACCATCTGCTCGAGTTCGCCCAGGTGTTTCTTCTTGCTCATTTCTCCGCCGTTGTCTGTCCGATCCATGTTGGCGCCAATACTACAATAGAGAATTGCGACTAAGCCAATACTACAAAGGTGGTATGGAAGTGTCAAGTGGGGTGATGGTGGGTAACACAGATCTATCAGTTCGCGGAAGAGTTTCTCTTTGGACCGCTCGGAATCACCCACGCCGAGTGGCTGACCTTACGTGAGGGATTCGTCTGGGCGTCTGGAAACCTCGCAATAAAACCTCGCACCATGGCAAAGCTCGGCCAGCTATATCTCGACGAAGGTGTTTGGAGGGGAGAGCGTGTCCTTTCCTCCGAATGGATCGAGCGCTCGGCGGAAGCCATGCATACGTTTGACGAGCTATGGAGATACGGATACGGGTACGCGTGGCGGTTAGATGCGTTCGACAGCAGGTCCATCAACTCCATAGCCGGCCATGGTCTGGGCGCACAACGGATCTATGTGATCCCGGAGGCGAACAGTGTGGTGGTCCTTACTGGTAGCAGCTTCTGGATTCCGGCAGTAACGCGAGCGGAACTCATCATGGAGAACTACGTCATTCCGGCACTACAGTGAGCCAAGCCACCCTGCCAGCTCGGTGCAAGCTATGCAACGCACGCATTATTGGTTCACTCCGCCAGCAACACGTCAACGACGTCGATTCGCGTGCACCGCAAGACTGGCACCACGATTACGAGACTGGCTGCTGCGAGCAAGACCACGTGAGCGGCCGACGACGTTGCGGCGTCTCTGGTACTCACGCCGTATAGGGTCTTGCGAGGGAGCGGCAAGCGGTTAATGTCTGTGCTTGGCCCAAATGAGTCTCTGTGGTGATTAGCTGGCGTTTACATCGCATGCCACACAGAAGTATGCATCGCTAACGCAGTTACAATCTCAACATGGAGGTCCCATGACGACTCGACGGCTTTTCCTCAGTTTCCTGCCGGGATTACCTGCATGGATCTCCGGGCGTCCGAGCTCGACGGAATCGCTCCCAGGTGTGAGGCCGAACGATCAGCTGCGCCAACCGGTCGGTGATTCCGACGGCATACCCGTTGTAGCGAACGACGCCGAAAGGCAGAGCCGTTTTCCAAAGCCAACAGTGAGTCAGCGGGTGCACAACTTGGGCACGGGGAACATAGAGTGGTGGGATGGAGCGCAATGGTTCACTGCGTTTCCCGGGCCGTTGCACTCTGGAGCGTCCTACAATGCGTTGTGGTTCCCTGGCAAGACGGCCGAGCAGCGTATACAAGCGGCAATCGATGCCGCAGCCGCAGACCGGGTGGGGACTGTTTTCGTGCCTCCAGGGATGCTGCCGTACGACTCTTCGAAAGTGAGCTTCCGTTCCGGAATACGCATGGTTCGCCAAGAAGGCGATACCGGTGCATACGACGTGTTGGCATATGGAGCCGCCGGCGATGGTCAAACGGACGATACCGAGGCGATCGGTACCGCGGTTCAGGCGTGCCCTGAAAACGGCACCCTGATCTTTCCGTCGGGTCGATCGTACGTAATCGGAACGGTTTCGATAAACAAGAACATCGTGTTCCAGGCGCTGGGCGCCACCTTTCTTCTGCGCGGAGCAGGTGCAGGTTTTGTCGTTCAAAGCGTAATCTCATTCTTCCGCGTTTCCGGCGGGACCTATGTTGGGAGTGGCAACGGAGAGGACAGGCAGATAGGCTGGCTGTTCGGCAACGTTCCAGAGGCGGACATCAGCAACGTTGTCGTTGACAATATCACTGTCCGGGATTGTGCGATCGGAGTGAAGGTGGCTGGAGAGCCTGACAAGCCTGTAAGAGACTTGACAGTCCGGAGCAGTAGGTTCGTGAACATGGTTGGCGAACTCCCTGGAATTGGATTGGGCTTCAATTGTCATCATGCGGACTATGCCAAGGCGCTTGGAAACCACTTTGAACGTTGTGAACGTCACAGCCTGTATTTCAGCCTTGGGAAACACTATGTGGCTGCTAGCAACACGTTTAAAGATCATCGGATCACAGTTGCGTCTGGCGCGATGCGGGTTGCATTTGCAGTCGCACGTAGCGATAACGTGACCGCAATGAACAACTTGTTCGACAACTGTTTTGATGGAGCGGTTGGTATCGAAACGGACGAATATGGAAGACACTGTCGCAATGTCGTATTCACAGGGAATACTTTTCTGAATTCCCGGGCGATAGACATAATGGTGGGCTTGACGATCCCCTCCACAGCGGGCTTCCCACAGAGCGTCGTGATCAACGGGAATGCCTTCCGTCGAGATTCGGATATCGAACCGAACACGATGATTGACATTCGAAGCGGCAGTCACGTCAACATTGCGAACAACAACTTCTTTCATGAGGCGACAACAGGCGGAACCTTTGCGTGCATCTTCTTCCGTGGGAGTGAGGGTAGCCAGTTCACCGATCAGGTCGCAATAAATGGCAACATCATTCGAGCAGCGTCCTCAGCGGGGAGAGCTTATGCGTTGGAACTGAGCTCTGTCGTCGCACAAGGCACAAGCACGATCGACTACGTGAATAACCTGGATCACTCATCCGATGGAGTACTGTTCGATGCCGAGCTAAGGAATCCCAATTTTCGTATGAGTTCCTGAGTCACTGGTTTGCTGCCGGAAGCGGGCGGCGCTCACGGTCCGCTTCCGGCTTTTCACTTCAATTGTGTGCCTACCGCTCGGCCGCGAATCAGTCATCCTTGATTGATCTTCCATCTCTTCACGCATACATCTACCATCTCTCGATCATTTGCTGGGCGGGCAAATGAGACCACCCTTGCTGGGCATCAACCTCATGGCGCGATATGCGGGTGTCGGTCAGCCGCGGCAGGTACGACTGATGTAGAAAAGAATGCGCTTGCCGACAGCATGAGCAAGGCGCTGCAGGACTTAGGGACTCCGGCGCCGGCCCGACATTCCAATGTGTGTCTACAACAGTCTGGGTTCGGACTGTCGATGGCTGGAGGATCATCGCGGGCCATCAATCCGACACAGGCTCGCCGGCCGAATAGGAAACAAGAAAGGCTCCACCGAGCATCTCGTAACCGATGTCCAGCTCGCTTGTAGCGCCGAGTTGGTGGTTTGCATGCGTTGGGAGGCGAGGATTCGACCACGACTTGGGCCATTGAGGGCGTGTCAAGCCTGATTGGCACCTTTGGGCAGAGCAACGGTTCGCCGAGCGGAAATCCACCTGGGCTGTCGCCGCGGTTTTAGGCAGAAGCCGTTGTAGAGGCGGACTTCCAGCGTCTCGGCGCTGCTCCGAAACCCTGCCTGCTGAGCTGTGCCCACTGCCGTTCCCATGGAACCTTCGCTTCCAATTGGAAGCGCACGTCATGGGAAGGCCGATCCTCAATGACGGTACCGCAATGAAGCAGCCAGGCAGGGATCTATGCAGTCGGAGCAACAGCTCTACCTTTGGTGCCGTCACCGCGGCTCACTCCGCCCGCATCACCTCCACCGGATCCACACGGGTGTACCGAAACACCGGCACGCCGATAGCGAGTGTCGCCGCCGCAATCAACACCGCTGGGGCTGCAACAAGCGTCGTGATGTCTCTGGCACCCACGCCGTAAAGCAGGCTCTCCATCAAACTGCCGGAGATCAGGGCGCACGCAGTGCCTCCAACAATGCCAAAGGCAACGACCGTGATGGACGAAGCGAATATCCGCCCGCGCACTAACCGGGGCTCAGCGCCCAGAGCCAGCTTTATCCCTATCTCCCGCGCTCTACTGGAAACCGAGTAGCTCACCACGCCGTAGATGCCCACGGCCGCCAGTACGAGTGAGAGGATCGCGAAACTCCCTAGCGTTCCAAGCACGAAGGTGCGTTCTCCTAGGCTCTCATTCACGAGCGCACTCATGGTGCGTATCATTCCCGGAACAGACGGAGCAACGGCGCGGAGTCGTTCGCGCACCGGTTGAACCAGCGTGGATGTCGATCCGCTCGAGTGAATCACCGCCGTCATGTCTCTCGTGTAGTTCGCCCGCTGGGGCCAGTGCACGGAGGCCTCGGGTTGGCCACCTGCACCGCGTCGCCAGTCGCGCGCCTCTGCGACGACTCCGATGACCGTGAGGTCCACACCCGTCCAAAACGGGATGAACTGCACCAACTCCCCGATAGGGTCTTCGTCTCCGAACGTGCGGTCAGCAAGCGACTGGTTGAGCACGACCACAGGCGGGGCGTCGGCTCGGTCTTCAGACGAGAACACCCGACCGCGCAACAACGGGATGCCCATCGCAGCGAAGTAGTCTCCATCGACCACACGCCATCCCGAGGACGTGCCAGGTCGATTCGGATCTCGCTCCACTGGTGCTGGGGACTTGAAAAC
>JBDGYW010000246.1:0-8614 GCA_039588935.1 Gemmatimonadota bacterium
GGCACACTCGGGACAGAGCGCGTGCGACACAGCGGCATCCGAATGGCTACGAAGGTAGACGTCGACTTGTTCCCAGTATCCCTTGTCGTCTCTGATCTTTTTGCAGAATGAGCACATAGGCAGGATGCCGCGCAAGGTCTTGACCTCGACCAATGCTCCCTGTAGTTGCTTTATCAGCTCCTCACGTTCTTCTTCTGCAGCCTTCCGGTCCGTGACGTCCGCTACTATCGAGAGGATTGCCGGTTCGTCGTCATATGGCATGACAGTGGCAGAAAAATCCAACCATACCACTTCGCCACGTTTGTTGATCCCCTTCATCTCGTATCGTGATGGCACGGGCTTGCCTGACACTCTGTCACCGGCGCGTTCGTAAGCCTGATTCCGCATATCGGGATGGACTACCATCATGGGGTTCAGCGTCTGTGCTTCTTCTTTGCTGTAGCCTGATACCTTTTCCCAAGCTTCGTTCACATAAAGGTATCGCTCGTCCCTTAGAATTGAGATTGCCAGGGGCGAGGTGTTTGCCAGAGTGCGGAACTTTTGTTCGCTTCGCTTCAGCGCCTCTTCAGCATGCTTACGCTCGGTGACTTCATTCAGCGTGACGATGATCTGCGTCACCGAGTCGTCTTGGTCGAATTCGGGTACGGCGTTCACCAGTACCCAGGCCACGTCGTCCGATTCGGGACGATACACACCGACCATGAGGTCTTTCAGAGCCTCTCTGGTTGCCAACACCTGCTCCACCGGGTACTCGTCCAACGGCATCTTCGAGCCATCCTCCCGCAGGAAGCTCCACCTTGGGTCGTGCGCGGTCTTGCCCAGAAGCTGTTCTTCCGATAAGCCGAGAATGCGCTGTGCCGTGGTGTTGCAGTGGAGGATTGTCGTATCGGCTCCGTGGACGACGATTCCGACCTGCACATTTTCGATCAGGTACGTCAGTAGCGACTGGCTCTCGCGAAGCTGCGTCTCAGCCTTGGTTCGGTCAGTGATGTCTTGAGCATATACCGCTAACGCCACGACCTTCCCTTCCTGATCGTTGACAGGGCAGATGTTGTTGTCGAAGAACCTCCCGTCCCGTTCATCTAGGAAACTGACGGCCTGCCCTGACTGTACGACACGATCGCCGAAAGACTTCCGGGATGCAGCAAGGTCCGGAGGCAGGTACTCGTGCATTGCCCGCCCTACGAGCTGATCCGGCTCCAAACCGAGCCTCTGGGCCGCGACAGCATTGATTGCCATGATCGTGCCGTCGAGATCGACGAGGATCGCAGTCTGAGTTTGCGCGTGCAGCAGTGCGCGCTCCCTTGCCTCGCACTGTCTCAGTTGCTCATCCGATTCTTTCTGCTCAGTGGCCTGCTTTTCAAGCCGGATTATTCGGTGGAGCAGCTCTTCGTAGGTTGGGTTCTGGGCCATTGGATCTCCGGCCACCTGCCACGGGTACCCGTGGCAGCCAGCAACGTCTAGTGCTCTTCAGTCGAAGTATAAAACATGTTTCTTTGCATCGCACGAGCAGTGAATCTGCCTTGAACTGACATGTCCAGACCTCGATTTGACACGCTTAGCATTTCGTATACCATTCACGAGATTCTGAGGACAGGGTGGCTGTCGCCCCCCTCGATCCTTTAGATTCACGGATCCGGGCTCGATGTTTCCCCGCACCCCCCAGCGAGAGGAGCATGTGCTTTTGATAGCCAGGAAGCAGCGTGTTTACGCGACCGCCATCGCCATACTGAGCTTGGCTTTCCTCAGCATGCCATCCCAGGCGAGAACGCAGACCGGGGCGATGGAGGTGGGAATCGACGAGAAACTGGGAGTCTTGATTCCTCTAGATCTCACGGTCTACGATCACGAAGGAACCGCAATTCGACTCGCCGATTTTGTCGACCGACCGACAGTACTAGCGCTCGTCTACTACCGGTGTCCGGACATTTGTTCGCCGCTGCTCATGGGACTTTCGGACGCCATCGGCAAGATGAGCCTCGAGGCAGGTGAGGACTACAAGATTCTGACGGTGTCGTTCAATCCCGATGAAGGGCCCGAAGACGCCCACCATTCCATGATGCATCTCCAGGGGATGTTTCACGGTGAATGGCCCGGTGCCAGCTGGGCGTTCACGACTGCCGACTCCGTCACGGCTGCTACAATCACCGACGCGGTCGGGTTCAAGTACGCCAAGGTTGGCGCAGATCAGTACAACCACGCCGGGGCGCTCACGGTGCTCTCTGCTGAGGGTCAGGTGGCTCGCTACCTGTATGGCATCACCTTCCTGCCATTTGACCTCAAGATGGCGCTCGTCGAAGCGGCCGCGGGGAAGGTTGGCCCCACCATCAATCGTGTGCTCCTATACTGTTTCAGCTACGATACGGAAGGTCAGACCTACGTCTTCAACTTTCTCAGAGTGGTCGGCTCGATGATCCTGTTCTTCGCTTTCATCTTTGTCGCCTGGCTGGTGATCTCGGGTCGTAGAAGCCGGAAGTTGCAGGAAGCCTAATGAGCCATGCAGCATCTGAGAACGTGGTGAGCTACCTGGACGCCGGAAAGGGAGAGGGTTTCTGGCCTTGGCTCAAGTCGTGGGTCTTCACGGTAGACCATAAGCGCATCGGGATTCTATACCTCGTCACCATCATGAGTTTCTTCGCTGTGGGCGTGTTGCTCGGTATCACGATGCGCCTGGAGCTGATCGCCCCCGGAAAGACGATCATCGGCCCCGACACGTACAACTCGTTGTTTACTGTGCACGGGGTGATCATGATTTTCTTGTTCATCATCCCGGGCCTTCCTGCGATTTTCGGCAATTTCTTCCTGCCGATCCAGATCGGCGCGCGCGACGTGTTCTTCCCACGGCTCAACCTGCTGTCGTGGTACTGTTATGTGGGTGGAGCGATACTGGCAGTGGTGTCGCTCTTCGCAGGCGGCGGCGCACCCGATACCGGCTGGACCTTCTATGTCCCTTACGCCGTGCGCACGACCACGAATGTGACGTTGGCGGTATTTGCGGCATTCGTTTTGGGGTTCTCATCGATCCTGACCGGCCTGAACTTCGTGACCACGGTGCACAGGATGCGCGCCAAGGGGATGACCTGGTTCAGGATGCCGCTCTATGTCTGGTCGCTGTATGCAACGGCATGGATCCAACTGCTGGCGACGCCGGTGATCGCGGTGACGCTTTTGCTGGTCATGTTGGAACGGATGTTCAACCTGGGTCTGTTCGACCCGGCGCGTGGCGGCGATCCGATTCTGTACCAGCACCTCTTCTGGATTTACTCCCACCCGGCCGTTTACATCATGATCCTGCCGGCGATGGGTGTCGTGTCAGAGATCATCCCAACCTTTTCGCACAAGACGATATTTGGCTACCGGGCGATCGCCATGTCGAGTCTGGCGATCGCGTTTCTAGGGTATCTGGTCTGGGGTCATCACATGTTCACCAGCGGGATGGGTGATACTTCCCGTTGGATATTCTCCCTCTTGACGTTCCTCGTGGCGATTCCCAGTGCCATAAAGGTGTTCAACTGGGTCGCGACTCTCTACAAGGGTTCTATCCAGATGGAACCGCCCTTGATGTTTGTGTTTGGCTTCGTGTTCCTCTTCTCGATAGGGGGGCTCACGGGGATGATGCAGTCGGCCCTTGCGGTGAACATCCATGTGCACGACACATATTTCATAGTGGGACATTTTCACTATGTGATGTTTGGCGGCACCGGGTTCGGGTTGTTGGCCGCAGTGCTCTACTGGTTTCCGAAGATGTTCGGCAGGATGATCCCGACGAAGCCGCTCTACGTCGGTTTTGGCTTTATGTTCGTCGGCTTCAATCTGCTGTACTTCACAATGCTCGTTCTCGGTTGGCAGGGTATGCCGCGACGCTACTACGACTATGTGCCCGAGTTCACACTGGGCCACGTGATAGCAACCGTCGGTTCGTGGGTGTTGGTCACAGGGATTCTGATCGTGGCACACACGGTGCTCAAGGCCATGCGGAAGGGTGAGCCCGCTCCGGCCGATCCATGGGGTGGAACGACGCTCGAGTGGAAGATCCCGTCACCTCCGCCGCATGAGAACTTCGCGGAGCTGCCCGTGATCGAGGCCGGCCCGTACCATCGCCCCGGAGGCGTAACACCGTGACGGTCGCGGCACTCCCACATTTCGAGCAACACCACGACCCTGAGGGCTCGCGGTTCGGAATGTGGTTGTTCCTGCTGACTGAAATCCTGTTGTTCGCCGGAATCTTCCTGCTCTACGCGGTCTATCGCTACCAGTTCCCTGAAGATTTCCACTACGGGGCAACCACACTTCATACTCTCGTCGGCGCCGTGAATACGGTCATCCTCCTGACGAGCAGCCTCACGATGGTGCTGTCCATCGCAAAGCTCGTTCGTGGTGAACGCCGCGGAGCGGTATTGATGCTTGGGGCTACCATTGCACTCGGCCTCTCGTTCTTGGTCGTCAAGATCTTCGAGTGGAGTGACAAGATCGGGCACGGTTTATATCCGGGTTCCGAAGAACTCATGGAACACACCGCCGGCGAGAACATGTTCTACGGGCTCTACTTCGGGATGACCGGGCTTCACGCATTGCACGTGATTGTGGGACTCGGGGTGCTGGCCGTGATGCTGCATAGAATAGCACGCAAACCTAGGCACACGGTCCGTCTCCCCGCGCCTGGCTCGGTGGGGCTTTCACTTGCGGCCGCCGACGGTAGGCAGCTGTGGGATGGCGAAGCTGATGACGACGTAGACGGCGTCGAGGTGACTCTGACGTTTTCGAAAAACGAAGAGCTGCTCGAAAGGGAGGTTGCTAGGCTGGAAAACGCCGGACTGTACTGGCACCTGGTGGATGTGATTTGGATTTTCCTCTTCCCGTTCCTCTATCTGATCACCTAGGGAGATATCGGAATGGAAGAAAATACACGCATCCCCTACTCCAGGTACCTGATGGTTTGGTTCGCCCTGGTCTTGTTCACGGGCATAACCATCATGGTTGCCGGACTGCAGGTCGGAGGGTGGAGTGTTTTCGCCGCCATTTTCATCGCCGCCATCAAGGGCACGTTGGTGCTCTTCTACTTCATGCACCTACGGTACGAGAGCGGAATATTCAAGCTGGCTCTCACCGTGGCCATGTTGACGTTGGCCGTGATAATGGCACTGACTTTCGCAGACGTCTCGTTCCGCTGAGGTGAACTGATGTACGGAACTTCATCTACGCTTACCGGAACGATCGACAACATCTTCCTGTTCTTCCTTGCGGTGTCGGTGTTCTTCCTGGTGCTGATCACCGGCTTGATGATCTACTTCGCGGTCAAGTACAGGCGCTCGAAGCACCCTGAAGCGGTGCAGATCGAGGGATCTGTAACGCTCGAGATAATATGGACCGTTGTGCCCGTTATCCTGGTGATCCCGATGTTCTGGTTCGGCTTCGCGGGATTCAGGGCGCTGCGCGATGTTCCAGAAGACGCGATGGTTGTCCAGGTGACCGGCCGCATGTGGGACTGGTCCTTCCGGTATGAGAACGGTAAGGAGACCGACAAACTCTACGTCCCCGTCCATCAGGCGGTGAAGCTCGTTCTCCATTCGGTCGACGTTAACCACAGTTTCTTCATTCCGGCATTCCGGGTCAAAGAGGATGTGATCCCAGGGCGCGAGAACTACCTCTGGTTCAAGCCACGCAGCACGGGTTCCGCAAATGTATTCTGCGCCGAGTACTGCGGTCAGAGTCACTCGTATATGATGACCGAGGTTGTGGTTTTGGAAGACGCGGAGTTCCGTGTCTGGCTGGAGCAGGAAAGCGAGGAAGGCGACGGGCCAGGAGCAGTGGTGCTGATGGATCAGGTGGGATGTCTCTCATGCCACAGCCTGGACGGCACCTATGACACCGGCCCGACGTTCTTTGGACTGTACGGTTCGACGCGCACGGTGATGCGCGACGGTAGCAGACGCGAGTTAGTCGCCGACGAGGACTATCTGAGAAGAGCGATATTGGAGCCGCACGCCGACCAGGTCGTCGACTATCCGCCAAGTATGCCGCCTCCGGTTGCGCTCGCGGATGACGAAGTGCAGCTGATCATTGATTACTTAAGATCGTTGGGAGAAGAGGGAGAAGAGGGAGAAGAGGGAGAAGAGGGAGGGGCAGGAGCGCAGTGACGGGCATTCGCACCATTTCCCTTTTCGTGCGGCTCTTCCGCTTGCGGCTCAGCCTCTTCGTGGCGCTATCAGCCGCAACAGGTCATGCGGCGGCGGCTTTTCGACTGGGTTGGGATATCTTGCTTCCGTCGTTCGCTTGCATTTTGCTTGCGGCCGGAAGCTCAGCGTTGAATCAGTACCAGGAGCGCAAGCTGGACGGGCAGATGAGCCGTACCAGCGACCGTCCCATCCCAGCTGGTAATATCGCGCCAATACACGCGATTGTGGTCGCGCTCGGTCTGATCGGATCGGCGCTTCTTGTGCTCGCACTGTTTTGCGGGACCTGGGCGACTCTGTTTGGCGTGTGTGCAGTCGTGTTGTACAACGGCCTCTACACATGGATGAAGACCTGGACGGCGTTCGCGGCCGTACCCGGAGCGGTGATCGGTGCGCTGGGTCCGGCAATCGGGTGGGTGGCAGCTGGCGGTGCACCGCAGTCGCCGGCATTGCTTGCCATCGCAACGGTCTTCTTTTTGTGGCAAGTACCTCATTTCTGGCTATTGAATCTGAACAACCCTACCGACTACCGCGATGCCGGATATCCGAGTCCGGTTGATTCAATGGGCGGAGAACGGTTGTACCGAGTGGGACTGCTCTGGATAGCGTGCACTGCCGTGGCGACGCTGTCACTGCCTCTGTTCGGACTGCTCAGCAATGGCTCGCTGTATCTGGTACTGTGTGCCACTGCTGCTGTGCTTGGCGTTGTACTGCTGCGGACGGTGCGCCGACCGATGCGTTATCGAGTGGGCTTTGCCGGCGTCAATATGTTCGTGCTGGTGACCATGATTCTCCTGATCGTGGAGAGTGGACTGTAGCGGATATGGGATTCATCGAGACCCTCATCCATTTGCCGACGGCCGAACAGTGGCCTCTGATCAAGCCGCTGATCTTGCTCATGCAGGTGTTCTTCCTGCCGTTTTTGGGCTTGCTGATCGTCTCGTCGATTGCCTCGGTTGCCTTCCGGGTCGCAGGACGGTCTGAAGGTCTGTCTCGCGATATGATCGACTTGGGTCTCAGGCATCCTGCTGCATGGCTCATCTTCGGGTTGCTGCCTCTAATCTCGATGCTGTTCCTGTACAGCCAATACCTGTTCGACCAACCGATTGCGATCACGGCTTATCTACTCAGGATCTCGGGGCTTGTTTTGGTGGGCTTCGTTCTGCTCCTGGTGTACCGCAGGTCCTTGAACGTCGTCGCTGGTGGGCTGGGTGCACTGTTGTTGATGGGGGGGATGTACCACTTCATCGCAACGGTTTCTCTGATCGCGGTGCCGGAACGATGGGCCCTGGTCGAGCTGCCGCTCCCGTTCTTCCACTCTTTCCAGCCGATCATTCATTTCAAGATCTTTCTGGCGGGAGCACTTCTATTCACGGGTGCGAGCACACTCGTGGCGTTCTTCCAATGGCGGGAGCGCGAGGTACTCACTCCCAGCGCGGACCTGCCCCTGGTACAGCGCATTGCATTTGGCCTGCTGATATTCGGCATCATTCCCTTGCCGGCCCTTTTGATAGTCGACTTCGCGACGGCTCCTTTCTTCACTCTTCGGGCGGATGTATTCGGTCTCGCATTCTGGATGTTGGCTACCGTGCTCGTTCTGGGGTTCCTGGTTGTCGGCATGGTGATGAAGCAGCATTCCAGACACGCATGGCCGGTCTTCGTTCTATCGTTGGTATTTTTCGCACTATTTGCGGGACGACAGCAGAGCCAGATATCGGTGGGAAATCAGGAACACGATCTCGCCACGCATAGGCGAGTCGAAGAAATCCGCGCCGTGCTGGTGGCGGAACGTCAGGAGCTTTACGCCTTAGCGGCGGAGCTGCCGGCAGATGCCGGTGAGCAACTCTTCGACCGAGTCTGCTCTGCGTGTCATGACTTTGATGCGCGAATCGTCGGTCCGCCTTACAACGATGTGCTTCCGAAATACGTGGATGACCTGGAGGGGATGACCGAATTCGTGCTAAACCCTTCAAGGGTGAACACGGATTTCCCGGCGATGCCCAATCAGGGATTGCGACGGGCGGAGGCTCGGGCGGTGGCGGCGTATCTGTTGACGGTGTTTACGGGTGAGCCTGTTGGAGGAGAAGAGGGAGAAGAGGGAGGAGAGGGAGAGCACTCGGATGGGGGGAGCGACCGATGAAGTGGCTTCGGTTGATCCCTTACGCCGTTCTCGTCGGCTATGTGTCGGCTGCTGCGGTCGCGCTGATTGTCCTCTTGGCGCTGCGGTCGGACGGCGGCGTGGGACCTGTGCAGCCGATCGCCTTCAGCCATCAGATCCACGCAGGTGACCTCGCGCTGGATTGCACACACTGCCATCAGACGGTCGAGGTGTCGCGTTTCCCAGGGATCCCGAGCACCGACATCTGCATGGTTTGTCATGAATTTACCGCGACCGACCGGCCCGACATCCAGAGACTCACTCGACTTCACAACGAAGGCAG
>JBDGYW010000247.1:0-8612 GCA_039588935.1 Gemmatimonadota bacterium
CCGGCCTCGCGACGATCGGGGCCGTGATCGGTTGGTTCGCAGGCGAACTGGGACCTTTTGCGGCACCGACGCCAAGGTTCAGTTGGCAACATATGGGACGAGCTTTGAGCGTCCGACCACTCCGGTTGGCAAACCTCGGCTATCTCGGTCACATGTGGGAACTCTACGCGATGTGGACGTGGATCCCACTTTTTCTCGCGGCTTCCTTTCGCGCCTCGGGTATGGCCGCGACCTCAGGCGAACACCATGTAGAGACCCTGGCTTCGATTGGAGCGTTCAGT
This sequence comes from Gemmatimonadota bacterium, assembly GCA_039588935.1. Classification (GTDB taxonomy): domain Bacteria; phylum Gemmatimonadota; class Gemmatimonadetes; order Gemmatimonadales; family GWC2-71-9; genus JBDGYW01. Next base: position 282 of record JBDGYW010000247.1, read on the forward strand.
GTGATTGCTGCTGGTGGCGCAGGTAGTCTGCTTGCCGGCCACCTTGCCGACCGTTGGGGACGCACAAGAACCACAATGCTCAGCATGTTGATGAGTGGCTCGTGCGCCCTGTCTATCGGGCTCTGTTACGGCACGACTCCGTTCGTTGTAGTTGCGGTCGCTCTCATTTGGGGATTCAGCATTGTTGCCGACTCGGCTCAGTTCAGCGCCAGCATTAGCGAGCTATCGGACCGAGAATATGTCGGAACTCAACTGACGACTCAAACAGCGATGGGATTCCTGCTCACGATGGTATCGATAAGGCTCATACCAGGTGTACTTGACGTAGTAGGTTGGAGATGGGTATTCGCCTTTCTTGCACCCGGACCGGCATTCGGCATTTGGGCGATGTGGCGGTTGAAACAATCACCCGATGCGAAACGCCTCGCAGGGGGAAGTGGCTGACGACGGCGAATTGAGAGCCGCCGGTTCACGACGAGATGCGATGGGTGTTAACTTGGCGGCAGCAGTCTTCAGATCGCCTTCCCGAAAACCAATGGGAGTCCAATGGCCGACGAGCCTCGCGATCAGAAACCGCGCATCAGACTCACGACGCTTTCACACGGCGCTGGCTGAGCATGCAAGCTCAGCGCAGCTGAGCTGACGCAGGTACTGCGTCACGTACCCCATGTGAACGATCCGCGAGTTCTCGCTGACGCGGTCACACGCGACGACGCCGCCGTATTCAAGTTGTCGGACGACAGAGCGATCGTGGTGTCGGTGGACTTCTTTGCGCCCATCGTGGACGATCCGCGAGCGTTCGGCGTTATCGCGGGAGCGAACGCATTTAGTGACCTGTACGCGATGGGGGCGACCCCACTACTGGCTCTGAACCTCGTCGCATGGCCTCGCGATCCAGCGCTTCTCGAACTGCTCGGTGAAACACTCGAGGGAGGACTTGCTGCGGCGACGGCGGCCGGCGCATTCGTGTTGGGTGGTCATTCAATCGACGACAAGGAACCCAAGTATGGTATGGTCACTGTCGGCGAGGTCCGTCCAGACCGTGTGATCAGCAACTCTGGAGCACGGCCGGGTGACGCCCTGATACTCACAAAACCTCTCGGAACCGGAATCCTGAGCACAGCACTCAAACGGGACCTCATCGCCGAACACGAAATGCAACACGCCGTTGAGGTAATGTCGGAACTCAACTCCGGCGCAGCTCAGGCCATGAAGGAATTTGGACGCGCCGTACACGCCGCAACAGATGTAACAGGCTTTGGTCTGTTGGGTCACTTAAGGAACGTGCTGGTAGCAAGTGGACATAGTGCTCGAGTTTCAGTCGCTCAAGTGCCGATGTTTGATGGTGCATTGAAACTTGCCGACCAAGACTCAATCCCGGGTGGAACCAACACCAACATGGAACACGCAAGCGAGGTAACCGAGTGGAGCGACGGAATCTCCAGGTCTGAACAACTCCTGCTGTGCGACGCACAGACATCGGGCGGGATGCTAATTGCGGTCGAACGTTCTGAAGCCAAAGCGTTTCTGCGGGCGCTCGAGCTGCAACAGACGCCCGTGGCGGTCCAAATAGGAGAGGTGCGTGAGAAACGTGACGTGATGATCGAGGTCGTTGCCTAAAGCAGGTTGCTTCACCGAGACTTTCAAGCCGGATCGTCAATGTGAGAAACCGAGACCATTCCACCCCAACGGTGATTGCTTTCTCGATAGTCGCGGTACTTATTCTGGCGGTACCCGACGCCACGACTTCCCAGCAGGACATCGCCGTTTCGAAGTTCGATATCGCACCTTCCCCTCTCACTTTGACTGAGGACGTGCGGCCGAGACAGTACCTTGGAGTGCTCGGGCGAGCGGCGGCCTGGTTGGGCACCGAGACCGGCGAGGCCGAACTCTGGGTGCATCCCTTGAAGCTGGCGGACGGTTTCAGACTCGGATTCAGTATTCCCGACTATGTCGAGCCAATCTCAGGCGCTAACGTGGCGCGCAATGTGGAAGTGCGACCGGAACTGACCACGATCACCTACAGTCACGCAACATTCACCGTGCGCCAGCATATATTTGCACCGCTCAATGCACCCGGACTGTTGGTCTTGCTGGATGTGCAGACATTCCGACCCCTCAAAATCCAAGTCAGTTTCAATACGGTATTTCAATACGCGTGGCCGGGAGCATTCGGCGGTCAATACGCGTTTTGGAATGAGTCCGAGAAGGCGTTCGTGCTCTCCGAGAGCCTCAGAGAGCGCAATGCGATGATTGGCTCACCCTGGGCCACCGTGGCGTCGGCTCATCCAGCTCATGCTCTCCCCGACGCGCCGAATACGTTCGTGATACCTGTCGACTCGGCACGCGCGGAGCGCGAGTTCATCCCAATTGCGATAGCGGCGGCAATCGCCCCCCGCGATTCAGTCGTCGCGCTCTATCGAGCCATACTTGCCAACGCGGAAACCCTCTATCGCGAGAAGGTGACACACGTATCCGAGTTGCTCGACGGTACAACTTCAATCGACACGCCCGACGACAAACTCGATTTGGCCTTCGCATGGTCGAAGATCAATCTGGACGAAGCATTGGTCTGCAACCCTGACCTTGGATGTGGGCTCGTTGCCGGATGGGGACCTTCGGGCCCGGGAACACGGCCGGGATTCGGTTGGTTCTTCGGCGGAGATGCTGCGATCAACTCCTTCGCGATGGGCGCTACCGGTCTCTGGAGTCAGGTGGCTCAGGGACTCAGATTCCTCGCGCGGTATCAACGAGATGACGGCAAGATCCCACACGAAATCTCGCAATCAGCCGGACGGATACCCTGGTTCACCGACTTCCCGTACGCCTATTACCATGCCGACACGACACCCTATTGGATTGTCGCGCTGTGGCGTTATTGGCGCGCGTCGGGCGACGACGATCTCCTGAACGAACTCTGGCCTTCGGTGACGAGCGCGTATGCCTGGTGTAGAACACGAGATTCCGACGGCGACGGGATAATCGAGAATGGCCCTGGCAATCTGGGAGCAATCGAAGTTGGCCAGCTGGGGGAGGGTATCCACCAGGACATATATCTGGCCGGGGTGTGGATCGAGGCACTCGAGGCAATGAGAGAGTTCGCTACGGCAAGAGGCGAAACACAGATTGCCGACGGCGCAAGCAGCCTGCACGCCCGAGCGTTGGCGACCTTGAACAATGACTACTGGCGCTATGAAGAAGGCCACCACGCGTTCGGGATCCTTCAATCGGGTGGCACAAACGACAACCTCACGGTCTGGCCAGCTACCGCAGCAACATTCGAGTTGCTGGATGCAGGGCCTGCCGAACAGACTCTCGTAAAGTTTGCAGCCGACTCGATCAGTGCCGATTGGGGAGCACGTATTCTCTCAACCGGTAGCCCACTATACGATCCGATGCACTACAACAACGGCGCTGTCTGGCCCTTTGTTACCGGGTTCGTTGCGTGGGCTCAGTACAACTACAGACGGCCGTGGGCAGGCTTCCCTCTCATTGATGCCCTCAAACAGTTGACATTCGACTGGGCCAGAGGACGGCATCCCGAGCTATTGTCTGGGCGTTACTACAGGCCTCTCGATACAGCCGTTCCACAACAGTTCTTCGCAACATCGATGCTGGTTTCTCCGATCGTATCAGGCATGTTCGGCTGGGAACCCGATGCGCCCAACCAGAGTGCCAGGCTCGCCCCGCAGCTTCCACCGGATTGGGCACGTTCATCCGTGAAGGACCTCAAGGTCGGCAACGCACGCATTGGCTTGGAGGTAGTTCAGGGTGACGGCACTATCGATGCCATAGTCAGCCATTCGGGACCGCCGGTGGCGCTCGAGCTGGTGTTGTCTCTGCCACCAGGCGCTGGCGAGATCAGCCGAGCTGACGAGAACGCACGAGGTCAGGATGTACGTGCACGCATTAATGGTCGGCATGACACTCAGGTAACCACCCAGTTGGAACTCTCGGGCAAAGAGCAGCGAGTATCGTTGCGATGGCTCGGAGGACTAGCCGTAGCTCCTCCGACTCTGCGTTTGTCTCCCGGACAGGAGAGTAGTGGTTTGCGTATCCTCGACTTCAGTCCGTCGGATCACGGATGGCGCCTTTTGGTGGAAGGTGACGCCGCTCGCAGCTACCAGATAGACCTCTACGGTGAACGCCCCATGGTAGCGGACGGACCGGCAACCGTGGTGTCAAGCGGTGTCGCCCACAAACTCGAGATCTCTCTGCCAGTTGGACTCGGAAGAGTCACAGAGACCATTCACCTCCTTCGCCCAACTCCCTGACCAACTGATGCTAGTCGGCGCCTTTGATCCAAGTGCCTGGGCGGGCCTGGTGTTCTCCTCTGCACCGGGGCGGGGATTTGCGTTCCGTTTCGCACTCGAATGCGACGGAAGGCGGTTCGATGGATACGACTTCATGGACATCGTGCACGAAATCGGACCGTGCGCGCCTGATGGCAGTTATGCGAGACTCTCGTTCGACCCCTCGCGGGACGGATCAACAAGGTCACATACATGGCAAGCCGGCATGATCCTCGAATGGTCGAAGACCGACTCCAACGCCTGTATTGGAAGAGTGCAGATCAAACAGCCATGCGTCCTGGAGTTTCGAGCCTACTTCCCATGGGATTGGAGCGGCTCGTGGGTCTGCGCCGAAGACAAGTCGAGTACCTCTGATACCTGCCATTTGCTGAGAGGCATAAATAACCCAGCACACGAACAACTGAGCGTGACACTTCATCGCACTTCAGCCGGTCGTAAGATCGACCCTCGGCCGAGCGCCAACATGGAGAACGGTGAGTGCATGGTCCGGTTCTCGATGGCAATCGGTGACGCGCTTCATTTCTTTGCTACAATGTCCTCAGGTGCAGCTGGCACTGGACGGACAGAGTGGCGACAGACTGATGAGACTGAGGTAACTAGGCTCCTCGCAGACGCGGAGGAGCGCTACACCGCAACAGGGGTCACTGTGGATCGACACTGGGACGGCCTGGGTGCTTCCATCACCAACAATCTTCATTGGATGGTGGCACTGAAGCCGGAAGACGGTACGCGATACACACCTGCGGGGCGTCGTTGGATCTTCCCCCGGCACGGAGGCGGCAGGGACCACTGGACTGTGTTCTGCTGGGACGCCTTTTTCAACGCCCTTGAACTCGCAGTCGAGAGCCCGGAACTTGCGCGCGCCACTCTCTGGAGCGTATTGGACACGCAATGCGAAAACGGGAACATCCCGAATTGGCGTGGTCGGTACTTCGGAACTCCCGATCGTTCTCAGCCCCCCATTGGCAGTTTCCTCGCACTGAAGCTGTATCTGCGAACCGGCGATCGATCGGTTTTGGAGACCGCGTTCTCCCACCTCGATCGTTGGTCCGCGTGGTGGCGTGCACCGAAAGGCCTGCGGCGCGACGGTAACGGCAATGGACTGTTCGAGTGGGGATGTTACCTGGACCTGCTACAGGAATCCCCGGCCAAGTGGGAGGACAAAGCGAGTCCACACCAGTTTGCGGCGTGGGAATCCGGGTAGGATGACCTGCCGACTTGGGATGATGCGAATTGGATTGCCGAAACTGAGACCCTCGATTTGGAGTCGGTGGACCTCAACTCCCTGCTCGCGCTCGACTGTGAATGCCTTCGCGCAATTGCCACGACGTTGGGTTTGCCCGAGAAGGCCGATGAGTATCGGAGGCTTTACGACGACCTCTCACGCAATATCAACGAATTCCTCTGGGACGAAGATCGAGGCATGTACGTGGACCGCTACTGGGCTGGGCGGTTCTCTAATCGCATGGCGGCATCGAACTTCTATCCTCTGATTGCGGGAATCGCAGCCACCGATCGTGCCGAGCGAATGCTCGAGACACTTCTCGACGACAAGAAATTCTGGGGGCAGTACGTACTGCCGACGATCTCCAGGGACGATTCCGCATTCGCCGACCAGCAGTATTGGCGCGGAACGATCTGGCCTCCCACCAACTACCTCGTGTACCAGGGCCTCAAGCGATACCGTTTCGACAAGGCAGCAGCTGAACTCGGCGCACGAAGCGCAGATCTCTTCTTGGGTAGCTGGCGGAACCACCAGGTGTGTCGCGAAGACTACGACAGCCGTACGGGCGACGGAGGCGGGCAGAAGTACCAGAGCTGGGGGCCACTCTTCGCCTTGACGGCAATCGAGGAGTTCATCGATGTAACGCCGTGGGATGGGTTGCGGATCGGAACCGTTTCCCCCCCCCGGCCACAACGCTCGACAATCTCCTTATCCAAGACCGAGTCTGGAGAGTGAGTCTCTCGAATTCCGGCTTGGATGTAGCGGTCGACGGCCGTGAGTTGCTGAGATCCACGAAGCCGATCGAGCTCCGACACTTCGAAAGAAGGGGTGATGAACTCAGCGCGAAGATTCATGCGGAAGATCCTGCGACTCTTACGGTTTCGCTTGGCGCCGGCGATGTGACACTTGCGGTGGACGGGGCAAACACAGTATGCCCCGCTACAGCTGTTCAGATTCCGGCCGGAGAATCCTCTGTCTGTATTACTCCGGTACAATGCGCAACGTAGATCCCAACGGTGCGGCACCACGCCTCAATGATGATCCTGGACAGTTCTATCGACTCGGCCCATGTTTGGGTCGCGTGATTCAATGACCTATCGCGACCTCGCCTGGAGGAACCAATGCGTACTGTGAACCGCTCAGCCGTAAAAGCCCTCATCCTAACACAGCTGATGACCCTTATAGCGTGCGGCCGCGTTGTTGCCCAGGATGGCCAAAAGATAGCCCTGATCTACGACATGGAAGGCCTCATCACGGTACAGACGTCCAGGGACTGCTCTTTCGGATCCGACACATACGCCAACTCTCGTCAGTCACTGACAGATGAGGTAAACGCTGCGATTCGAGGACTCCTCAAGGCCGGCGCCAGCGAGGTGGTCCTTACGGATGGTCACGGAAGCGGCAATCCCGAGCCGGACTACGACCTCTCGCAACTCCCGGATGGAGCTCGCTTTGAGATCCGGGACAATCCCTACGACGCCTACATCGATGTTTTTGACCGCACCACCGACGCAGTGGTGGCCATCGGCATGCACGCGGGGGCCGGGAGCGAAGGAGTAGTTTCCCACACCTACTACGGCCACACGCGGTGGGTGATGAACGATGATCCCCTGAACGAGTCCATGATCGTGGCGGCATCAGCCGCTCGGTTCGGTGCGCCCCTGATTCTCGTCACCGGGGACAACGTGCTTCGGGATCAGGTGGCAAGTTTCAACCCAGCTACTCGATACGTCGTCACCAAGAGAGCCCTTTCCCGGACCCGAGCCGAGGCGCGCCCCAGAGAAGAAGTTCTGTTGGAGATCGAACGCATGGCCGAGGAGGCACTCGGGGACCTCGGCTCGATCCCCGTCTGGTCCCCTGAACCACGAAACGGTGTTCTTGAGAACCACTTTTCCTACACCCGGCCAGAGCACGCCTCCTTGGCTATCAACTATCCGGGTGCAGTGACCGTGAACGACCGAACGATCGGTCTTCGTTCGGACAGCTTCATCGACGCATACCTCGCCTTCCGAGCCCTGGCCAACTTCACTGCACTCGCTCCCATGCGGACCATGTTTGATGCCTTGCGGGAAGTGGAAGGGGGGATGGATGTATACCGGAGGATCCGTGAACAACTGTCGCATCTGCCAGCTCCTGGGTTCGAACCTGCAGGAACGGAGATCGACGTGAGCGCTTCGGCCAAGGGGCGGCACGGATACAGGTAGGCGTTACAAGAAAACGGCCCCGGTTTGCATCGCCGGGGCCGTCTACTCACCACTTACCCCTCACCTCCGCGCCATCATCGAATCCCTGATTGCTTTGAACTCGGTTCCCTCACTCCAATTCGGGAAGGTGGCCTCATTTGCCAACCGGTACGCCACCCTGAAATAGAGACGGAGGTCGTCGATTGCCCCCGCGAGATCCCAATTTGGATCGTATTCGTCGGATGGCTGATGGTAATGGTTGGCGCTGTACTCGTCACGCCATTGCTGGGTCCACTCAGGCCCATTCTCCACGTGGTCTATGCCTGGATTGGCGTAGAGAGCCGGAACTCCGACCTTCGCGAAATTGAAGTGATCTGACCTGTAATATGAACCCGCCTCTGGGCGTGACTCAGGGTTGACTACGCGCCCCTGATGCGAGGCAGCCTCAATGAGGTATTGGTCCAACTCGGAGTTGCCGTACCCGACGATGCTGATGTCATGCATCGGCCCCAGGATGTTGAGCGCATCCATGTTGATCGCAGCCACAGTGTTTTCCAACGGGTACACCGGGTTGGCGGCGTAGTATGCAGAGCCCAATAAGCCTTGTTCC
>JBDGYW010000248.1:0-10089 GCA_039588935.1 Gemmatimonadota bacterium
TGTCCAAGAAACCGGAGCCGAGGTCTATCTTCACGCCGAAGATCGAATGCTCTACGACAGCTACGTCGCGCAACGGGCCAAATACGGCCTTAGAGCGGTTGATTCACCTCCACCCCCCGATCACGATCTGAGTCATGGTGATGAGCTACGCGTTGGCGAATACACTTTTTCGGTCCGCCATGTGCCGGGACACAGCACGGGTGGTGTCGCCTTCGCGGGTCACGGTGTTGTTTTTGCCGGGGATTCACTCTTCACGGGCTCGATTGGCCGGACCGATCTACCGGGAGGAGACACTGAGACGCTGCTCACCAGCATCCGCGAGCAGTTGCTGTCGCTGCCCGACGAGACGATTGTATATCCGGGACACGGGCCCGAGACTACAATAGGGACTGAGCGTCGCACGAATCCCTTTCTGACTGGTACTCATGGAAGATTCTGATATCACTCCTCGAATTCGACCGCGCGATCCGGAAGAGGTAGCTCCGCAGGTCCGTCGGATTTTCGATGCGTTTCAGAAGGAACGCGGCAACATCCCAAACATGTTTCGCACAGTCGGCGTGTTGCCCAAACACCTAACCACGATGATCCAGCACTTCTCGACGGTGATGAATGAGGGAACCGTTCCGGTACTGCTTAAGGAGCTTCTCTCTATTCGCGTGTCGTCGATCAATAGGTGCAGGTACTGACTAGCCTCACATACCGCCTTGGCAAGGCGGCTGGGAGCATCGGAAGAGTGGCTGGCTTCACTGCGCCGGGAAACACCGGAGAGTGAGGCTTCGGGCATTGGTTCAGAAGAGGGTCTGGAGCCGGGATGGGCAGCAGCGCTGAGATATGCCGAAGCCGTGAACGTGGGTGGTCATTCGGCTGATGATGCTGTTTATGACGAGCTAGCCAAGTACTGGGATGAAGCTGAAATCATCGAGATCACCATGGTGATTGGCTTGTTCGCCTACTTCAACAGAGTGAATGACGCCCTGCGAGTGGACATTACTAAATAGACGGCGGCGCGCCGAATAATCGGTGCGCCGCCAGTACGCTAGTTCACCTACCGCCTGTATATGCCGAAGGGGGGACTCGAACCCCCACGGGCGTATGCCCACAGCGTCCTGAACGCTGCGCGTCTACCAATTCCACCACTTCGGCTGGAACATCTTTGCCGCAGCCGAATATAGACGGCGTATGGAACAGGCGTCAAGGCTTTAGCTTGACCGGCCGGAAGTGGTTCTCTATCTTGGACTTAGCTCGTGTCCAAGAATGCCAGGCCGGAGCCATCTACCGGCCACGTCGTGGCCCGGAATCGAAAGGCCCGCTTTGACTACCACATTGAGGAAACGTGGGAGGCAGGGTTGGTGCTTACCGGAACCGAGATCAAATCAGTACGAGCTGGTAAGGTGAGTCTGAAGGGAGCCTACGGTGTCGTTCGTGGCAACGAAGTCTGGCTCGAGGGCCTCAACATCGCGAAATATGACTCCGGCGGTTACACCAACCACGATCCGGAACGGCGTCGCAAGCTGCTGATGCATCGGCGCGAGGTGCGCGGTAAGAAGGTCCATGACAAGCGCGAGGACGTGAAACGGCGTGATGCTGAGCGCGATGCTCGGCGCGCCATGGGTAGGCGAGAATGATCGCGTTCCTCTTGGCTGCGACGCTAGGCTTTTCTGTGGGACCCGGAGAGCTACCCGGTTCCGCACCGAGGTCAATTGTTGTTGCCACGGCCCGAGGCCAGGCTGCGATTCCAGTATCGGTGGAACGGGGCCATCCTGTGTTACCTGTTCCACAGCTCAGTGTCTTGTTGCCGCTGACCGCTGAGTTGAACGACGAGTGGGCTACAGTCGAATTTGCTGACCTTCCTTTCAGGTTCCTCCTGAATGCTCCAGTGTACGCGTTCAGCGGCAAGATCTTCCCGTTGGTCGGAGGAGCATATTCAGCGCGGGACACTCTTTTTATCCCGCTTCAGTGGTTGTCGAACGATATCCCACGACTGTTCAGCGAAGGCTTTCGCTACGATCCGTACGCGGCACGGTTCGAAGACGCGCGGTTCACGCCGGTTGCAGCTGCCGGACCGATGCTCCCGCCAACGCCATCGTATAGGCGGCCAGCTCCGGGCAGCGCCGCGGAGCGAAATGGTTTCAAGATCCAGCACAGGGTGGTGGTCGATGCGGGGCACGGTGGACGTGATCCAGGAAATCCTGGCCAGTATCTTCCGAGGGGTGTGAACGAGAAGCACGTGACGCTAGCAATCGCTCGGCGGGTGCGGGATCGACTTGAAGCCCAGGGAGTTGAGGTCTTGATGACGCGGGACCGTGATGTTCTGCCGGACCTTCGGCAGAGAGCCCCGATGTGCAATGACGAGTGCGATCTGTTCGTCAGTATTCATGTGAATAGTCTGCCGCGCAGCCCAGGCTACGAAAATGTCTCGGGATTTGAAACGTATTTTTTGGATGATGCTCGCACCGCCGAGGCCGAACGCGTCGCAAACATGGAAAATGATGCGATCCGGTACGAAACCGAGGCCACGTTGGACGACGACGATCCAATGTCGTTCATATTCAAGGATCTTCACACCAATGAATACCTCCGGGAATCCGCTCTGTTAGCGGATGCCGTCCAAAGCCATGGGGCGCGGGTTCATCCCGGGAGGAATCGAGGTGTTTCGCAAGCGCGGTTCGCAGTTCTGGGCGCTGCCCGCCGGCCCGCGGTTCTTGTAGAGACGGGTTTTGCGACCAATCGTGGAGATGCGGGATTTCTCTCGTCCGCGACGGGGCAGCAGCGGCTTGCCGACGCCGTGGCCGAGGGCATCGTAGCCTACCTCCGGCAGTATGAGAACAAGATTCTCGCTGGGGCTGGGGGGTGATGCTGAGACGACTGTTCACACTGACGTTTTTGGGCGCAGTAGCGGTTAGTGGCTGCGCCTATTTCAATGGCCTCTACAATGCAAATCAGTTGGTCACGGAGGCCATCAGGGCGGAGAGGGAAGGGCGGATAGGGGAGGCGCGCTCACTTTGGTCGAGAGCAGCTGTAAAGGCCGAGTCAGTGGCTGTGCGGTACACCAAAAGCAAGTACCATGACGACGCTCTAGTGCTTCAAGGCCGGGCCCTCAGAGCTGCTGGACAATGTCGGTCTGCGATCGAACCGCTTCGGGCCGCGATCGAGAGTAGTCAGGATCGTCCGCTTTTGGAACAGGCTCACTTCTTTCTCGGCCGCTGCCAGTACGCTTATGGTGATACAGACTCGGCGATCGCATCCTTTTCCCGCACCCTTCCGTCAGATGATACGCTCCTGGCGTCCGCGGCTCACCTTTGGAGGGGACGAGCCCGCGCCGTCCTGGGGGAATACGAGGGAGCAATAGTCGATTTCAGCGCCTCCTCCCTGGTCGATGCTGCGTTCGACCTCTCGCTTGCGTACGCGCGCCTTGGCCGGCGAGCAGAGGCTGAGAGGGTACTCCGTTGGCGCGTTGACGGTGAGTATCGGGAAGGCCTCTGGCTGGCAACGCTCGATTCGATTGGTGAACACCTACCGGAGCTTTCAGCGACTATAGCGGAACTCCTCTTGGAGCTTCCGGATCTGGGGAAGACCGAGAGGGGCAACCTGCTACTTCAGGATGGAGACAGATGGTCTGAACAGGGAGAGAACGTCAGGGCGATTTCGAGGTTCCAGCAAGTGGTGGCGGTTGCTTCAGGAGAGCCCGCCGGTTTCACGGCTCGTTTCAGACTGATTGTCGCCGATCTGCGGTCGACAGCCGACCTGAGCCGGCTGCCGGCATGGTCTGATTCCCTTGCAGGGGTTGCAGATCTTTTCGGAGCGATACAGCCCGCGATTCCAGAAATCGCCAGCGCTGTCGAAATGGCCGCAGTGAGTCTCCAGAATCGCGCCGAAGGTGACGGAGCGGCCGATGATTGGCGGCTCCAGAACCCCGATCTCGAGATGTTCTTGGCGGCCGAGGCCCTGCGCGACAGGGTGAACGCAACAACGCTCGCGGCGGCTCTATTCCAGGAGATCGTCAACAGGTTCCCACGGTCGCCTCTGGCGCCCAAGGCGTTGCTGGCGGCAGCGGCGCTAGACCCGGATGCGGCCGATAGTCTCATGGCGACGGTCCGGCGACTGTACCCGTGGTCTCCCTACACGATGGTCCTCAGGGGGGCAGCCCTGGACGCATACGCCGCAATCGAGGATTCCCTCAGGACCTTGATTCTTGCCAGACGAGGTGCAATTTGAGAGGGCACGGATGCTGGAAGTTGGCTCGAAGCGGCTTCTCCGGGGCTGATTGGTAGTCTGAGGTGTATCAGAATGCAGTAGAGGCACTGACGTGAACCTGTCGCGGGAGTACAAACGCGTGCGCAAGAACATGAGTGAATTTCGATATTCGGCAGCAGTGACCGCGTTTCTGTTGTTTTGGTTGGCTGAGCCAGGCGCATGTCAGGATCGGTTGCTGGCGGAGACTGTACAGATAGCACAGGAAGCGTGGTTACGTCATGACGTGGGTGCGTTAGTCTCGAGAAGTGACACCGTGCGCCTGCATATTCCAGACCTACCACCGTCAGCGTCGTTGCGTCCCGGGCAGGCGTCGCGGCTCTTGGATCGCTACCTCTCTCCGACTGAAGAAATCTCTTTTGAACTGCTCAACGTACGCGAGTTGGCCGACGATCACGCCTATGCCGAAGTGCAACGCGTATTTGTGGTTAAAGGAACTGTCGAGGAGCGTGAGGAGACGGTGTTTCTCGGGTTTAGGCTGATCCGCGGAACATGGAGTCTCCGCGAGGTCCGAGTGACCCCGTAAATACTGCCTTGCGCGGCATTTACGCCCCACCTATATTTTAAGGCTCTTACATTCCGAACGAGGTATTCCTTTGAAGGTTCGCTCGAGCGTAAAACCGATTTGCGAGCATTGCAAGATCGTGCGTCGTAAAGGTGTGACGAGAGTCATCTGCAAGCGCAATCCGAAGCACAAGCAGAGGCAGGGCTAACGCATGGCTCGTATCGCTGGTGTTGACTTACCGAGAGGTAAACGCGTTGAAGTCGCGCTGACATACATATATGGCGTAGGACTTTCAACATCGCGCCATATTTTGGAACTCACAGCCGTGAATCCCGACACGCGCGTGCTCGATCTTTCTGACGCTGAGGTAGCTCGCTTGCGGCAGGCAATCGAACGGAATGTTAAGGTGGAAGGCGCTTTGCGGACGGAAGTCGCGATGAACGTGAAGCGACTCATGGATATCGGGAGCTATCGAGGCACTCGGCACCGTCGGAATCTGCCGGTTCGAGGTCAACGGACGCATACGAACGCCCGGACGAAGAAGGGACCGAGGCGCCCCATAGCAGGGAAGAAGAAAGCGGTGAAGAAGTAGACCATGGCCCAAACGCGAGGTACTACCAAGCGGTCGAAGAAAGTAGTGGAGTCAGAGGGAATTGCTCACATTACTGCTACGTTCAACAACACGCTGATCACGATCACCGACCTCAACGGGAACACCGTAGTCTGGGGTTCCGCGGGCAAGTCGGGCTTCAAGGGTTCCAAGAAATCGACGTCATTTGCGGCGACCGTGGCTGCTGAGAATTGTGCCCGCGAGGCACTGAACGTGGGTGTGCGCAAGGTGCATGTGCGTGTTCAGGGTCCGGGAGCGGGGCGCGAGTCGGCAATTCAGGCTATGGCTTCAGCGGGGCTTCAGGTTGCGTCGATCCGTGATGTTACACCGATCCCACACAACGGGTGTCGACCGCCCAAGAAGAGGCGGGTGTAACATGGCCAGGTATACCGGACCCAGCTGTAAGCTCTGTAGGCGAGAAGGGACGAAGCTGTTCCTGAAGGGAACAAGGTGTTTGACGGAGAAATGCGCTGTCGACCGCCGCGAGTATGCACCGGGGCAACACGGGCAGGCTGCTGCAAGACGCCGAAAGGTCTCCGAGTACCAGAAGCAACTTCGTGAAAAGCAGAAAGTGAAACGGATATATGGCATGTCCGAAATGCAGTTCCGCAACACTTTTGAGAAGGTGCGGAAACTGCCTGGCGTTACTGGCTCCAACTTGATCGTTGCTTTAGAATCGCGACTGGACAGCGTGGTTCATCGTATGGGTTTTGCAGTGAGTCGAAAATCTGCCCGCCAACTCGTGCGGCACCGACACATCGAAGTGAATGGCCGAACGGTCGACATTCCTTCCTACAAGGTGCAGCCGAATGATGAGGTCAGGGTAGCAGAGAAGAGTCGGGAACTGACGGTCGTTCGTGCGTCGCTGGACGCATTGTCGCGCGCCACACCGGTCTCCTGGATATCAGTTGACACTGATAAGGCTGTCGGGAAGATCACCGAGGCGCCGACTCGTGAGACTATCCCTCTTGCCGCGCAAGAGCAGCTAATTGTCGAGCTCTACTCCAAATAAGATGAAAATCGATCTAACTGGTTTGGTTCGACCCCATGTGGTCGAAATGACAAGGCAGGAAGAAAGCCTGCACGCCGCAGAATTCCGCTTGCAGCCGCTGGAGCGAGGGTTCGGCCACACGCTGGGCAACGCGCTTCGCAGAATGCTGCTGTCGTCTTTGCGAGGGACTGCGGTTTGGGCCTTCCGCCTCGAAGGCGTAGTACATGAGCACCAAACGGTGCCGGGCGTGGTGGAGGACATCCACCAGATCATTCAGCGTCTCAAGAATCTGACGCTGGTTCTCGACGAGGAAGTGGAAGAAGCAGTGCTCCACCTCAAAGTCGACCAGGCTGGGCCCGTCTGTGCGAAGCACCTCGAGCCGCATGGCTCGGTGACCATCGTGGATCCTGAGCACCTGCTCTTCACTTTGCAGGAGGATCGGGAGATCACTGCCGAATTGTACGTCAACAAGGGCCGTGGTTACCTGGAGGGTTTGCAGCAACCTGAAGATCGTTCGCTGCCGGTTGATCTGGTGCGGATCGATGCGATGTACTGTCCGGTGCGGCGCGCAAACTTCACGGTTGCCGAGACGCGGGTGGGACAGCGCACCGACTTCGACAGTGTCACGCTGTCTGTAGAGACGAACGGTGCGATCGAGCCGGAGGACGCAGTGGCTTATGCTGCAGCTCTGCTGCAAGAGCATCTGCGTTACTTCACTGACTTTGGCCATGTGCCGACAGTGCCTGATGCGGAAGAGGGAGATCCGGCCGCAGACATTGCACGCTACAGGGATCTGCTGTCCAAGCCCATTGACGACTGCGGTCTCTCTGTGCGCTCGATCAACTCGCTCAAGAATTCCAGTATTAGCACGTTGGGCGACTTGGTGCAGTACTCGGAAGAGGACATGCTCAAGGTCAAAAACGTAGGCGAGAAGGCGTTGGGCGAAATCAAAGACATGCTCGAGCGTGAAGAGTTGGGCTTTGGGATGGCGTTCGAGGAAATCGACGGGGAACTTGTGGTGACAAACCCGGGGTCTGCAGCGGTTCAGGCCGCCGACCCGGTTGAGAGCGAGAGCGAGTAGGAACGTGCGACATCGGAAGAGAGGGCGTCAGCTCAGCCGAACGGCGAGTCATCGAAGAGCGATGCTCAGAAATATGGCAACGTCTTTGTTTCAACATGACCGCGTGGTGACCACGCTGGCCAGAGCGAAAGAGTTGCGTCCGTTTGCCGAGAAACTGATTACGTGGGCACGGCGCGGCGATCTGCACGCTCGACGCCAGGTCGAAAGGTCGATAAGGGATCGGAATGTGGCGGGGCGCCTGTTTGGTGAGATCGGTCCGCGCTTCGCCAGCCGACCTGGAGGCTACACTCGAATCGTCAAGCTAGGTCATCGTTCTGGGGACGGTGCTGAGACGGCGCGGATAGAGCTGCTTGCAGAGTGAATCGTGGCAATAACACCTAGTAATCAAATGGGGACCGAGTGGTCCCCATTTTTCTTACTCGCTAGCCGCGGTGAGTTCAGCTGCAACCCTGGGTGCTTTGATCACCCGATTCGATCTGATACAGCTGGTGCAAACACGAATTCGCTTGGGTTTGCCATCCACCATGGCTCTCACTCGCTGCAAATTGGGAAGCCAACGCCTCTTGGTCTTGTTGTTGGCATGACTGACGTTGTTGCCAGTCCGGGGTCCCTTGCCACAAATCTTGCAGATGCGGGCCATATGCGTGCTACTCTGAAGTTGAATTTCAAGAAAAGACTCACGACCCAACAACCTACCTATGCCAGGCCTATCGTTCAAGGGCTGGCTCTCCAATAGTTGAACACAAGATGAGGAGGCAAGCAAGTGCCGACTGCGCTGATCACTGGGATTACCGGACAAGACGGTTCATATCTCGCCCAGCACCTGCTCGCAAAAGGCTACGATGTGGTGGGCGTTGTGAGACGCACCTCGCACGATTCGTATGAGCGAATCGGAGGGTTTCTCGACAGAGTGACGATTGTTCCGGCGGACCTGTTGGACCAGCATTCATTGACCAGCGTAATCCGCGATGTCAAACCGGACGAGATTTACAACCTTGCAGCGCAGAGTTTTGTGCCCACGAGCTGGACCCAACCCGTCCTGACGGGGGAGTTTACCGCGCTCGGAGTAACACGGATCCTAGAGGCAGTGCGGCTGGCCCATCCTGATGCAAAATTCTACCAGGCCAGTTCGTCAGAGATGTTTGGAAAGGCAGTGGAGACACCGCAAACTGAGAACACCCCATTCTATCCGCGGTCTCCTTATGGTGTAGCCAAGACGTACGGCCATTGGATCACTGTGAATTATCGGGAGTCCTATGGCATGTTCGCGGTTAGCGGCATCTTGTTCAATCACGAATCACCGCGACGCGGCTTGGAATTTGTAACAAGGAAGATCACTGACGGCGTTGCACGTATCAAGCTAGGATTGGCCGATGAACTCAGGTTGGGAAATCTCGATGCGAAGCGCGATTGGGGTTACGCTGGAGACTACGTCGAAGCAATGTGGCTGATGCTACAACATACCGACCCCGAGGATTTCCTGATTGGGAGCGGCGAAACTCATTCAGTAAGAGAGTTCGTTCAGATAGCGTTCGAGCATGCCGGCTTGGACTGGATGTCCTACGTAAAGCTAGATCCTGCGTTCATCAGACCGGCCGAGGTGGAAATACTCCTAGCCGATCCCACCAAAGCGGAACGGGTGTTGGGCTGGCAGCCAAAAGTGGCGTTCCAGGAGCTCGTTGCGATGATGGTTGACGCTGACCTCAACAAGCTGTCGGCAACGTCGTGAGGATTCTGGTCACGGGGGGCGACGGTTTCGTCGGCTCACGTTTGGTTCCTAAGCTCATGGCTCTCGATCACGAGATCGGAGTGGGAGTGCTCCCGAGTGTGCGGTCAAACGAGCAGGCTCGCCGCAGGGCGCTGCCCTCGAGCGCTGAGATTCGCGATCTGGACCTTCTGGACACCAAATCGGTTGACTCTGTGGTGTCGGAGGGTTGGGATGCTGTGGTTCACCTCGCGGCAGCGGCATCAGGTTCTGAGGCAAGTCGCGATCCGGTCGCCGCGTGGAATGTCAACACCCTCGGCACTGTGCGGTTGAGCAACGCACTTGGGCAACTCCGCCGAGAGGGAGCCGATCCGTTGCTACTCTTCGTATCGACCGCCGAGGTCTACGGGGCCGGAGAGGCTGTCGCACGCGTAGAGACTGACGACGTCCAGCCTTGTTCTTCCTACGCTGCATCCAAACTCGCGGCGGAGACTGCGGTTCTGGAGGCAAGCCGTCGTGCGGGCCTGAGAGTAGTCATTGCTCGGCCATTCCCGCATACCGGAGCGGGACAGGACGACCGGTTTGTGATCCCGGCATTTGCCAGGCGCGTTCTGGACGCAAAGCGCCTGCAGGCTCCATCAATCCAAGTCGGCAACCTTGATCCCATCCGGGATTTCTTACACGTCGAGGATGTGGTGGATGCTTACTGCCTCCTCCTTGAATCTGGGCGTGCTGGTGAGGTTTACAACATCGCATCAGGAGTGGGAATGTCCGTGAAGGATATTCTCGCGATGGTAATGGCAGCAGCCGGTTTTCAAGTGAAGCCAGAGACCGCTGTTGATCTGGTGCGGCCGGCCGACCTGCCACATCTGGTTGGTGATAGTCAGAAGTTGCGCAACTCCACAGGCTGGCGACCGAAGTCCTCCGTGGAACAAGCGGTTCGAGA
>JBDGYW010000249.1:0-8593 GCA_039588935.1 Gemmatimonadota bacterium
AAGGGATACCCTCTTGGCCTCCGAGGACCTCGGCAGAAACAGGTGCAATCGCCCTCGGCGTCGGTTCTCGATTCGATAGCTGACTGACGCCCAAAAAAGCTGTGACAACGATGAGAGGCAGAAGCGAATCAAGAGACATACAACCCTCCATGAAGTTGTCTCTGCGTACCCGCTCGGCACGGATTTGTCCCCGGGGGCCGCCCGATGCCTTACTGTCAGTTCGTCGGCGAGCCCGTCAGTAGGCTAGACCTGAGACCGGCGGTCATCACAACCAATGCAACCATCTGCACAAGATGGAACACACCGTTGTGGTCGAACGGCCAAATCAGGGTGAACGAGAATGCCCTCGTGGCCTGAGCAGCCGCCGCCACGATATTGAGAGCCACTCCACACATCATGAGACCCATGCCGCTTGTCGTCCCATTCGCTGCAAGATACCCGTACACAACGAGAGCGAAGAGCATTGCCAGCGCCTCGAACAGTACGAACACCAGGAACGCGCCCGATACCACTCGAGTCACACCAAAGAACGCAAGCGCGACAATTACCAGAATCGGCAACGACGCACGCGCCGGGGGCAGGCCGCGCCAGTCGTAGATTGCACCCACCACAAAGAGCGCGACCGTGAGTCCGAGCAGTAGGAAAAGCGGAATCCAGAAGAGGTTCCACACTCTTGTCGACCAGGCGAACCCGTGTGCAACAGCGCCGAGCAGCGCCGCAGCCGCGAGTATTCCGAACACCCAGCACCACAGGCCGACTTTCCAGCCATCGTATTCACTCAGCCGCCACAGGTAGCCGGCGCAGACAATCGCCAGCACGGCAAGCACAACGTCCGTTGCGGCGGTCGTTAGCTCAGTCGGTATCGGATTGAGCTGCATCGTTGACAAGCAGGAAGCCAGACGAGTGACGGCGGCTTACCGGTTCGGCTCCCAGTTTTCGATGAAGGTTGAGCCCGCTCCTCGCTCGTGTTCGTCAACCAGGGCCTGGAAGATCGCCCGCAGCTGATCGTACGGCAGCGTTCCAATGATCATCCGATTGTTGATGATGATCGTGGGCGTCGACCTGATGCCATGAGCATACTGTTCGGAGGTCTGCTCGTATTCGGCGCCTGTATTCATCATACGATGCACCAACTCAATGGTTGCCGAGTCCTGGAGCGCGCCTTCGACGCCGTGGCGTTGTGCCAATGCAACCCTCCACTCCGGGTCCCGTGCCGCCCGGAGGTTGGCAAACACCTCATCGTGGATCGCCTTGAACTTGCTCGGCTCGTGCGCCGAGATATATGAGACCTCGCAAGCCCCGGGATGAAGGTCTTTGGCAACGACGCTGTTGCACTGGCCTTCGAGCGGAAACAGCTGGAACGCGACATTCATCTGCCCCGCGAACTCCTCCTTCAAACGATCCAGCTGCTCGGCGAGATACCGGCAATCGGGGCAAAGCAGGTCCGCGTACTCGATTACCCTAATCGGTGCATCCTCAAAGTTCTCAGTCGCCTGCGCGGTCATCAACGGCGATATGAAGCTGGGCCACTCCACCGTCGGCAGGCTATAGAACTCCCTCACGATGCGCGTCGCCACTCCGCCACTCTGTGCATCCCTTCTCGCCGTGTGGTACAGAGCGAAGCCGTATGCGCCCACCAACGTCAACACACCGTACGTGGTGAGGTGCATGACCGATGGCCGGAGGTATTTTGCACCAAACCCCTCAGCACCGTCGCTCGCTGGATACTTCCAGAACACAATCAGACTCAATATGGAAAACACATAAAAACCCGAGCAATAGAGGCACAGGCTCTTCAAGATGAACACTGATACAAGAAACAAAGTCACCACTCCGATAACGTTCAGGAGGGCGATGCTTCTGTTTGTCCGCTCGAAATCGATTGTCGGGAAGAGGGCGCCCATGGACACCAACACTCCCACTACCAGCCCGAAATAACCCAGAGGCACGCCGGCCACCTGGGATATGATTGAATGCGCCGAACTATCACAGTTGAAGAAGGCATTGATATCGCAAATGCCACCTTCATAGATGGTCAGCGGGTAATTTGCATCGAAGAAGTGCTTGATAGTGATGACCGAAAACACAGCCATCCCAATGCCGAATAAGAAGCTCAACACTCTAGCTGTCGGGTTGTCTCGAAACTTCCTGGTTTCCTGCATGCGAATCTCCTGGTACTGACTCTGAGGAATATCCCGCAGATTGCGGAACGGGGAAAGATAGTGCCGATTCGCGCCCGCGGTAGCACCGCTATCCAGCTCGGCCTTGACCTCTACGCCGGGTTGTGTCACGATGCCTTGTCATTCTCACTGCACGCCGCAGCAGGAATCGGAATGGAGGCTCAAGCTCACCGTGACCACCTATACCACAGCTTGTCCGAGAAACTGCTACAGCACGTGTGGGCTGGCGGTTCAGGTAGAGAATGGTCGGATCCGTCGCATCGAGCCGCATCCGGACAATCAGGCAACTGCCGGAGGTGCGTGTCTAAAAGGTCTCAGCTACTACGAACGCGTGTACTCCTCTGACCGCATCCTGCATCCCCTACGCCGGGACCCGAAAACAGACGCGTTCAAGCCCATCGCGTGGAGTGACGCGCTGGACCTCATCGTCGACAACCTTTGTCGCCTCAGAGATGAAAGCGGACCGAAAAGCGTGCTTTACTACTCCGGGAGCGGCACAAAGGGAATGTTGAATGCGGTAGGAATGGAGTTCTGGCGCCTGTTCGGTGGCTGTACTACAACATATGGGGATCTCTGTTGGCCTGCCGGCCTCGAGGCAACACGGCTGACGCTTGGCGAGAACAAACACAGCGCTCCCTGGGACATCGCCAATGCCAGATTGATCGTGATGTGGGGCAAAAACGCAGCGGAGACCAATATCCATCAGATGCCATTTGTGGAAGAGGCACTCGAGCGGGGCGGCAAGCTGGTCGTCATCGATCCACGTAGAACGGAGACCTCCGAACGGGCAGAATTGCTCATTCAGCCTCGACCGGGAACCGACGGCGCACTGGCACTCGCGATCGCGTGCAGACTGGCAGATGATCGCGCCGTCGACCAGGAGTTTGTACGGGAACATGTCCAAGGCTTCGAGGAATTCAGGGTCGGACTGGATGGGTTCACCTCGGGGCGTGCCTCGGAAATCACTGACGTGCCTGCAGAATACATCGATCGGTTTGCAGATATGCTGGCGACCATCAAGCCGGTCACGATCTGCCCCGGCTTCGGCATGCAACGATACACGAACAGCGGCCAGACAATGCGGTCGATCTTGGCACTGCTAGCTATCACCGGCAATATCGGCAAACCGGGAGCCGGCTGGGTTTACGCAAACCTCCAGAGCCACATCTTCGACGCCGTGAAGGATCCGATCGGCTTCTTCCCGCCCGACGAGCCCGATGGTGTTTTCAGAGTCTCGATTTCGACGGCTCTGCTCGGCAGGCAAATGTTGGATACGACAGATCCACCAATCCGGATGGCCTGGGTAGAACGTGGAAACCCGGTAACGCAGAATCCTGAAACAAATACGGTTCTCGAGGCGTTCCGCGGCCTCGACTTTCGAGTCGTCGTCGAGCAGTTCTTGACCGACACGGCTCGGGAGGCTGACGTAATTCTGCCTGCAAAGACGATGTTCGAGCAAACCGACGTGATCGGCGCATATTGGCATCCGTATCTTCAGCTCAAGCAAAAAGTGATCGAGCCCTTGGGTGAGGTGAAACCTGAATCAGAGATCTACCGGTTGCTTGCTCAGCGTCTCGGATTCTCTCAGGCAGACGTAGCAGAAAACTTTCCAGGTCCGTCTGATGAAGAACTCGATGAGTTTCTATCGGGAAAACTGGAGCCGTTCGAAGGGTTGTCGCTAGATCGGCTTCGGCAGGGGCCGGTACTTCCTCCACACCATCAAGAAGTGGCTTTCTCGGACTTCCACTTCCCAACACCATCGGGAAAGATCGAATTGCTGTCATCTGAGGCGGCGGACCGCTGGGGTGTTGATCCGCTACCATCTTACGCTGAGCCCACGGAGTCGGTGCGAAACGACAATCCGCTCGCCCAGAAGTACAGCCTCCATCTGATCACACCCAACACCAAGAACCGCATCCATTCCCAGTTCAACAACCTCAGGATGATCGGGCAGTTCGGCAATGTGCCATTCGTACAGTTGAATCCGACCGACGCAGAGATAAGAGGTATCGCAGACGGCGTGACTGTAACGGTGTACAACGATCGCGGCAGCTTCCGCCTTCCTGCCAGACTCGACAATGGGATCAAGCCCGGATGTGTCTACGTCACGAACGGCTGGTGGATTGATACAGGCGGATCCGTGAACTTCTGTTCGCTCGGACGAGAGACGGACATGGGCTACGGTGCAGCGTATCACGACGCCCTCGTCGAGATCGAGCCCGCCTGAGATGACAGTCGAGTTCACGTTTGATCAGGCAAAGTGCACGGGCTGCCAGGCCTGCATTCTCGCGTGTACGATCGAAAACGGGCTTGCCTGCGAGTGCAGCTGGCGAACGGTGCACACCTACAACGATCGCCATTACCCGTCTCTGTCCGTTCTACATCTCTCGCTCGGGTGCAACCACTGCAAAGACCCGGCCTGCCTGAGGGCCTGTCCTGCGAACGCGTATTCCAAAGATATCGACTCCGGGTTTGTGGTATTCAACGACGCCAAATGCATAGGCTGTAGGTACTGCACTTGGGCATGTCCGTTCGGTGCGCCGAGATTCGACACACCGAGTGGATTGGTCGGCAAGTGCACGTTTTGCAGCGAGCGACAGGAGAAAGGCCTGTCACCGGCTTGCGTGGAGCTTTGTCCGACCGGAGCGCTCGGCCTTGCCGTGGAACAGGAGCACCCGAGTCCACAACAAGTTGCCGGATTCCCACGAACGAACCTTGGTCCGGCAATCTCGATCGCGCCGGCATCAAAGAAACGGCCTGCGCCGGATAGTTCGGCCGATAAAGCGGGCCAGGCATTCGTGCAGGTTCATAAACAGAAGGACCTTGGGGCCGCCCTACGCGATGAGTGGCCATTGGCCGCCTTCACCTACCTCGTACCGATTTTGGCCGCTTTGCTGGCGGCATCCGTCTTTACGGGCCAGATGCCTTCACTAAGGATATTCCTTGGGGTTTCCGCGGCAGCAGCGTTGCTCAGCTCGGCTCACCTTGGAAAGAAGACGCGCGCGTGGCGCGCCGTTTTGAACCCCACATCCTCCTGGTTGAGCCGCGAGGTCTTGTTGTTCGCCGCGACGATTGGCATCGGAGCGGGATATCTCGCGCTCGCCCCCGACGACGGCGCTCTTGGAGCGTTGACGCTCGCAATCGGATTCGCCACACTCATCTCAATTGACCAGGTGTACGCGACCCTACCCCAGATCGACAAGCCTACATACCACAGCGCAGGTGCGGTTTTGACAGGCCTCTTTCTGGTTGGTGTATTCTCGGCCAATCCGCTGGTTGCAGGGTTTGTTGGAACCGGGAAGCTGCTGCTGTACCT
The DNA here is from genome assembly GCA_039588935.1 of Gemmatimonadota bacterium. Taxonomy (GTDB): domain Bacteria; phylum Gemmatimonadota; class Gemmatimonadetes; order Gemmatimonadales; family GWC2-71-9; genus JBDGYW01. The sequence goes on from JBDGYW010000249.1 coordinate 5,497, forward strand.
GCGCCGCAAGGTCGGTTTCCACAACATGGACAAGCCAGTGCGACCCGGACTCTCAGCACTCCGAACCGCAAGTGGTTTCTTGGTACCGTTGGTGGTCTGGCCCACGATGGGCGATCATGCGGCTACTTATGTGACTGCAGCGGTATTGCTCGGAGAACTGGTCGATCGGTTGGAGTTCTACGCGGAACTCGATCTGTTAACACCCGAGAGACAGATGACAATCGACCTGCAGGCGGCGATCTCGGCTAACCCGTCCGGGCCCTCTCCGCGACCAACCGGCTCCGAGTCATTGACCACCTGAGGAACTTGACCCAGAGAGACCAACTCCGTTTTCGAGGAGTACCCCCGGTGAACAACTCTGCACGATCCAATGCGTCTTCAATGAGGGCATTGTGGAGAGGTCTGATAGTGAAGAGCCAGGACAGGTACGCTCCACCAACAGTCTGCATTTCGATCACATGGCGCAGAATCACCCGGTCCGTTGACAACGCGTCGATTTCGAATCTGTGACCGCCGCGAAACCTCTCCGGCTTGGTGAAGCGAAAGCTGATTCGTCCTCCTACCTCATACGCTTCCACCACATACCGAATCGGGCCGTGTCCACCAACGGCACCAACGCTGAGCGAACGGTCGAAGCGCATGGGAGGCCACCGATCGCGGGGCCACAACAGGTCATTCTCCGAAGCAAGCTTGTCGATCAACTCACCTGCGGTGGCCGCAGGCGCACCGAGCTTTCGCTCATGGACGTTGCTCACGCGCACGGTGAACTCACTCCTTCGTCGCTCTCTCCACCGGATATCCGAGTCGTTCCCACTCCGCCATGTGACCCCTCAAATCCAGCAGACTAGTAAAACCGGCATTGCGGAGCACCTCCTTGGCAACTCCCGCCCGTCCTCCAGCCCAACAGCACACGATCACATGCTTGTCCCGGTGTGCCGCCAGTTCACCCAGCCACGCGTCTATCTCGGTGTGTGGAATGTTGACGGCACCTGAGATATGGCCCGCCGCGTGTTCGTCTGGCCTGCGCACATCCAGAACGAGGATATCGGCATTCGCCTCCATCAACTGCATGAGTTCCTGTGCGGATACGCTCGTTATGGCCGGAGGTGGTGGTGCGTCATTACTACAGCCGATCGCGATCCCGCTCGCCAACGCAGCACAGGCCGCCGATATCACCACAAGCCAGTTTCGCCGATTCATCATTCCAATCTTCCTCATCGCTCACTGCTGTTCCATATGTCCACATGGAGCTTCCAGCTCCCATCTGTTTGCCTTCGCCAGATGTGGATGTTCTTGGTAGGGTGCCACGCAGGTTCGTCACCTACTTGATGCCAGGTGTATTCGTACTCGTTCACGGTGTAAGCGATGTCTCCGTTCAGATCGAGCTCGGCCCGCTCCAGATTCCTTATGCGAAACACCCAACCTTCGCCACCTCTTACGACCTCACCGATGCTCTCCTTGCCACTAACGATCGCGCCGTTGTTGGGCATCATCAACGCGCCATCCGTGAACATCTCAGCATGCCGATCGTTGTCGCCCGACTCGATCGCATCGTAGAACGCCGAGATCGATCGTTCCAGCTCGGCCAGGCCTGCATCTTCTTCATTTACCGGCGTGCATGCAGCAACCCCAGCCATTCCAATGAGAAGAACGGCAGTCTTTACACCTATCGAATTCATGATGTTCTCCAGAACTGGTATTGTAGCAATGCGCCTGGCGGATTCAGATGGACCCGCTATGGACCGATCGCTGCGATGGCCAACTCCGCAGCGACTTCAACGTAATGTCTGCACTGAGGGTGCAGGTTGCGTTCTTCGAAAGCATCGCGGCCTTCCTGAGTCCCGAAATCACAGCCTGTCAACGCTCGGCAATTCTCACTGCCAAATCGTTCTTCAAAAGAATGTTTGAAGCTCTGCACCGCCGAGTAACATTCTTCATTCGAATCCTCTGCCGAATTCCTCCCAAGCCTGAGGCCGATCGCCATCACACCGCCGCTCACTGCTCCACACATACCGCAAGTTCTTGACACCCCGGCACAGAAACCGGTTGCCAGCTTCGGAAATGCCGGGCAATCGATACTGCTCTCTTCCGCGAATGCGACAAGGAGGCTCTCGGTGCAGTTGAGTCCCGAGTCGAACAAATCGCCCGCGCGTTGTGCCACCCCTGAATCATCTGTCATGTGGTTCCTTTACGGCCATTGTGGTTCAGGTGACGTCAATCAACCTGCTGATCGGGTTCGCCCTCCCTAGAGTATGCCACCAGCCGTTCATCGATGCCGGCCCAGAATTCTCCATGGCCGCATTTGAATGCGTCGGCAACTTCTTCTTCGACTTTCGCATGAGTTCGGCGCCTCTCCAACAAAGCGCGTCCGAGTGCTGGTTTCTTTTCCATCAGATAGCGGGTGAGCCAGTACCCCCGAGCGTACAGATACACCCATGCGCTTGCATCCTTCAGTGAAGATCGTGGGTACCCCGAGGGGCTGGTCTTGACCGACCTCGCCTCAATCAGATCGAGAGTTTCCAACTTCACGGACGGTTGCCCTCTCAACCGGTCAACCGACACCATTGCGAGACCTTCGTGCAACCACGTCGGCAGCTTCAGATGATTGCTGCAGGCGTGGATCAACTCGTGACAAGTGATTTGACGGACTTCGTCGTCGACTTCCACGTCTCTCACAAACAGTATGTCGCCGACGCTTCTGTCTGCGCCTGCTAAGAGCCGCAGCGACTTGATGCCAACGGCCGGCGTCTGGCCGTGACCCTGTACCCATCCTCCCGTGGCTTTCCAGACCCTCATTGCCCTGAAACACCAAAACGGGAAAAACACCGCAAGCAGCACGCGTCTGTGCCATGGAGCCGATTGGAATACGAAGCTGAGCCAGGACGTCATGATGTAGACGGTGCATCCTTCGGGTGGCTCCAAACCCCAACATTCACGAATGACAGCGATGCTCTTTGCACAGGCATCCCGGACGAGTTCCGCCGAGCTACTCTCCTTGATATCGTAGTAGAGAGTGAGTCCGTCAACACGCACAAATTCCATCGAGATATTCCCTAATACTCGGAGGCGAGAGCGGCTTCGACTTCATTGACGACCT
>JBDGYW010000250.1:0-8545 GCA_039588935.1 Gemmatimonadota bacterium
ACTCTCCCCTGGCGCTGAACTCCGGGAAGGTGATGGAACACTCCCAGGTGGCGTACTCCGGTAAGCCGCCGAGCGGGGACGCAAAGCAGTTGTGGTACTGGGTGGTTGTGGTACTGTAGAAACCGGGGCGGACTTGGACTACGCCGCTGAGGTCATCACTCACGTCCATCGTGACCGTGACCATGGTTTCGTTCACCAACAAATCCAGCGACTGCAGCACAGGTGGCTCACCGTCGCCAGCACTGGTCACCTCCACCGTCGGTTGGGTCACGCATATGATGCCCGCAAACCTGTTCGGCGTTGATGCCCTACTACACTCTCAGACGGAATGATGTCACAATGCAACGACACCGCACAGAACCGCCCCACGCCCCGTGATTTTGGAGAATGGACTCGCGACGCTCGGCACTATCGTGAGCCAACTCAAATAGTGAGGCTACACGATGATAGACAATGTTGATGGGCGCTATGAGTGCCTTGAGACTTTCATACCACCTCGGCTAGTGGGCCTCCTACTTTGGCCAGTCAAATACGCGGCACCTGCCATGGTCGAATTCTTGACGGAGTACGGCGAGGGGCCAAACCGCGAAGAGGATTGTCGCGGACTTCACCGGATGGTGGCGCGGTTCAGCTTCGTTTCGACAGCGCTTAGCGTGTACATCGAGGAGGTTTCGGGAGTACCGAGTAGGAACTTAGTCCCGAACGGGTGACGCTCCGGGGGGATGGATGAAACCAGTTCCAGACGTCGAACTCACTACCGATTCCGGACGATCATCCATGCCACCAGGCCGAACTCCATTTCCACGGTCTCCATCGCCCATTGTAACACGTCTGAGTGACGCTGGCGTCCGCCCTAAGGTCATCGCACAGCTAACGGGGCATAAGGGGACCTTGGGATGGTGGATCATTACGATCGGGCGGGTCAGGAGCAGATCGCCCCCGGTTAGTCGTATCGTTGACGGCGCGCCCGAGGCTCCAGAAAGTGTGCACAAACGAAAAAATGCACACTCAAAATCTCGTGCACATTCCGAAAAGCTGTAAGTTGTTGTCCTGCAATGGGCCCTGTAGGATTTGAACCTACGACCGACGGATTATGAGTTATCAACAGCCCCTTGCGTTGTCCTCCGCACACCTGCAAGTTCCTGTCGCACAACCGGATGAGCCAACGGGTCTCTGCACTTGATTGCATCTGATTGCAATTGACACTCCAGTCCTGTGCCCAGAATGTGCCCAATCGCGGCGTCACCAAAATCGGCGGGCGTATCGCTGATATGCATGCAACTCTGGACGTGGCAAACACGCCCGGCGGTGGCTGCGAGCCTCGGCGCCCAACGACCCATTGCTGTGGGATCACAAGTACTCAGCGTTGGCCACCACTTCAGCCGCGGATTCACGAATCGCACCACCCAGCCCTTATGGGCATTGTCTCAACGCCAACTGGATCAACGGGCCAAGGCTGACTTTGGTGCCCGGAATCCGCGGATTATCTCGCCATATGGGATCAATGCTCGCATAGCCCCGCGAAGCAGCCGCGCCGTTGAGTTGATACTCAACACCTCCGTGCCGGAACACGGCCGCGGAAGGTGGAACGCAGTCAACAATGCCACGGTCAACTGTGAGTGGCCAGTCCTCCCCCCACCGCATGCTCGTTGCCAGAACGCCAGTAGGACCCGAATCAACGGGGATCTCGGGCGAGTCTGAGTCCACCACGGAGATCAGCACCATCCCCACAATGAAAACCACAATTACGAGCAGACATCCTTTGCCGGTGGTGGCGCCCTTGTGAGCTGGGTGCTTCACTCCGCACTCCGGGCAGGCCTTGGCAGATGCTGCAACTTCATGTCCACATTCTTTGCATGGCCTCAGTGCCATAGTGCACTCCCAACTCTGTCAGTCTCCTGGTCCGCAGGACGGAGACACATCTGGGACGCGAACGGATCAATCACATAATGTGACTCATAGTCCGTAGACTTTTCGTCCAAGCTGCGGGAACCGTTGGGCCATGTCAAGAACCGCGGCGTTTGGAAAAGCAGTGAGGAAGAGGCGCGAGCGAATGGGCCTCTCGCAAGAGGCGCTAGGCCTCATGAGTGGGTTGGACCGGACCTATGTCAGTGGAATTGAACGGGGAGTCCGCAACCCAACGCTCCGTATCATCTGGCGACTGGCGGAGGCACTATCCACTACGCCGAGTGCATTGCTCAGAGCATCTGAAAGGCGAACCACCGAACACCCCTAGATGAGACAGCACGGTTGGCAATGATGAGGCACCCAAGTCCAGAGCACCCGCGGCTTCGTGCGCCGCAAATCCCGAGCACTTCAAGCGTCACATCTGGCCCAAGCTCAAGTCAATACCAGTGACCGAGATTGTCCGAGCTACCGGTATGACCTACCCCTACTGCAACGAGATCAAAAAGGGCAGGAGAATACCGCATCCGAGGTGGTGGGATAGGTTGGAGGAGATAATATCGTCGGGTTGAGGGTGGGTTACCGCCTTGGCCTCACCACTAGCCGTCATCATCTTCCGCATCGAGATATGTTTCAGCCTCACGTGCAGTTGTAAAGTGCTTTGATTCGTAGCTCCTCCCAGTTTTGGCTAGTCGGTCTATCTGCATGGCACCAAGCGGATTCTCTCCGATTACTCGGGCCACCTTCCGGCAGCCGGCCTCGCCGGCCATTTGTACCATGCGGGCAACGATGGCCTGTACACCTTTTGTGCCCGGTTTGAAGCTCTCTGCGTAGGTCAAGACGGTGAACCTGGGTCGCGCCTTTTCAATTGCTTCACGATAGAGAACGTAGAGTTCTTCCATCTGCTCCACGTACATGAACCCATCGAAGCGGATGTAGATGCGGTTCTTGGATTCGTCGATCCAGACTGGTGCTGTCATCTCTTACCTCGCAAGAATCCGTTTCACTGTTAACTGGCCCCGATCACACTAGCGATTCGACTACGAAGCTCCTCCAATGTGAAAGGCTTCATGATCACGTCGCGTGCAGTGTCAACATTTCCCAATGGGCTTAGCCCGTATGGGTCTTCTATGTGTCCAGTCATGTAGACTGCGCGCACTTGCGGGTGCCGGACTCGAAACCGCCTCACCATCTCGATGCCGCTGATGCCCGGCATAATTACGTCGGTAAGGATGAGGTCAATTCGGTCTGCGTCCTCGCCGGCTGCGCGGAGTCCTTCATACCCGTCTGAAGCCTCGATCACGTCAAGTCCTGCACGCTTGAGCACGAGAGCCGCGAGAGCCCTTGTCTGCTCGTTGTCTTCCACTAACAAGACGGTTCCTTTGAGAGTCGTCACGGTTGAGATCTTCTCCGCGCTCCTATCCTCTCTTTCGATATCAGTTGCCGCGGGCCAGAGGACGGTGATGACTGTACCTGACCCGGGTGTCGTGTCGACCTCAATCTGCCCGCCATTTTGGGTTACAATCCCATGAACAGTTGAGAGCCCAAGGCCAGTCCCTTTGTCAGGGCCTTTTGTCGTGAAAAAGGGATCGAAGATATGGCGTCTCGTTACCTCGTCCATGCCGATCCCTGTGTCTTTGACCCTCAGCCTCACAAACGCAGGCGTCGCTTGGAGCGGGTCGATGACTTCCACCGTCACCGTTCCGCCTCCGGGCATCGCATCTCGTGAATTGGTGACGAGGTTGAGCAAAACCTGCTCGACTTGAGTGCGGTCAGCAACAATGTGGCCGTCACCGTATGTCACGACGTTGAGTGTCAAATGCTCCCCGAGCAGCCGATGAATCAGATCCTCCATCTCACTTGTGACTTCAGCGAGTGACAGCAGCGTGGGCTGTACTACTCCCTTCCGTGCAAAGGTGAGCAATTGCCGCGTTAGCGACGTCCCACGCATTTGGGCCTTTTCGATCTCGCCAGCGAACTGACGGGTTGTCTCATCCGGCGACTCTGACAGGAGGGCTGCGTAACCTCCTATGGCCGTCAACAGATTGTTGAAGTCGTGAGCTACACCGCCGGCAAGATGACCGACGGCCTCCATCTTCTGTGCCTGTTGCAGCTGCAACTGGAGTTGACGCTGCTCCTCTTCAGCGTGAACGCGCTCCGAGATATCCTGGGCGAAGACGACGATAACTGGAGTACCCTCGAATGACGCCGATTGCAGCTGAAGCTCAACCGGGTATGCTGACCCATCGCTTCGTTGTTGTACACTTCGCTGAAACACCACACTTTCTGGATCATATCTCAGTTCTGCTAGCAGCTCGTGCACGACTTCGGGAGTGAGGGTCGGGTTGATATCTGTTGCGGTGAGTTTCTTGAGTTCCTCAAGCGTGTATCCGAGGTTCCTGCGCACACCCTGATTAGCCAATAGGATGCGCAGGGTATCAGTGCTAAAGAGAAAGATCTCGGCGACGGCATCCTCCACTAGCCGACCCAGCTGCACGGCGCGCTCTTCAGCGAGCTTTCGATCTGAGACATCGCGCAGCATCACTTGGAGTTGTTCGGCGCCGTCATCGCGCAAGGTACAAGTGCTCGTGACCTCGACCACGATTCGTTGCCCGTCTGCCCGCTCCAACGTGAGACCGGCGGTCTTTTGCTGTTCCGACGCAAGAGCTGTTGCCACACAGGCCGGGTCAGACATCGGTGCGAGAAGTTCTACCAGCGAGTTGCCAAGACAAGCTCCTTCAGTGAGACCCAGTATGCGTTGCGCGGCTGGGTTGATGGACTCGATCCGTCCAGAGGCGTCTGTCGCGACAATCCCGTCAGGCGCGTGATTAACCAAGTCCGAGGATCTCTGCTCGCTTGCTTTAGCCGCACTGAGAACCTTCCCAAAAGTGAGCAGCCCGAGGTAGGTGAGGAGCCCTGCACCGAGCACGGTAACTGCAAAGATGACCGCATACCTGATACCATCCACGGCCAATTCTGCTACGTTAGGATCCAACACTCCACCTAGATACGCTGCGAAGGGCGCGCTGATTGCTGTCACCGCCGACATCGCGGCTGCGGCTCGGCCGCCGAGAAGAAGCCCAGTCCCTACGACTGCTAGAGGAAGTACGGGTGCGCCTGAGCTAAGCAGACTCCCGACGAGAACCAGTCCGACGTGGAGTTCCAGCCAAACAGCAACAACGACTAGGCAAGCCGCGGTCAACACGTGGCGTGTGCGGAGGGTCACCAGTGCGATCATGCCGACTACCCACGCACCGATTTCCGTCAGCACGTCGGGGAACGGGGTGGGATCAACCACAAGCTGCGCGGCAATGGCGGCGGAGTAACCAAACACGACGGCGATCACAGCGCCATGAACCCACAATGCGTGATATTTCCGGGCAAGCTCGTCTGCCCGGATCATAGAGTATCCAGCAAGATGTTCTAACAGGCTGCGCACCTGCTTCCCATTTCCGTGTTCGGACGTAAGGATTAGATGTTGTATGGAATATCGACAGCGTAGGAGAGGTGTTGGAGGGACATCGAGGGCCAAAGCAGGGGCATACGGGGCCAATGCCGGCACGAGTCAGCTCCACTGAGGGAAATCGAGCTCCGTGGGCCTATACTTGGTTGCCCAGACGGGAAGCATTGGGCGATGCGTGCAGATCGTTCTGCCGGGAGTGCCACGGCAGTAGTACCGGTTCCGGTCCATCAGGTTGGTACCGAAGAGCCGTTGAGAGGTCCGTCCTCAGGGTCAGAATCCCGCCGCATGGGCCCGGAAATCACTCCCCGCCATCGCGTAGCTTGATTGCCTCGGGCTTGTCCCGGCACGACCCCATCGCCATGCTCCTTGACAAGAGACTGAGAGACAGTTAGATGCGGGATAGGAGGTGCGGGAACCATAGCGGGCACCGACACAGGTGCCAGAACAGTATGCCACCACCAGCGACAACGTCTCAGTCCCTCGACGAGCTTTTCGAAGAAGGCCCCATAGGTGGAAGTGAGGAAGACAGGGACGCCCCGAGCACAACGAACCAGCTTGTTTTGAGCTGTTCGTCAGGCTTGGTGAAGTATCTCTTTGAGTGTGGCCTCGCTCTCGGTGTGGGGCGCCAACAGCTCCTTCAGCTATCGAGACTGTCGGAAGCGGACATCGAGGAGTTGGACAGGCGAGTGCCTCTGTCCAAGCTTCGTGATCTGTGGATGGTCATGCTTCTTCACGTGGGTGACCGGCCTATCGGCTTCCAATTCGGAGAGAGTATTCCACCAGGCGCTCTGGGTGTATTGGGCTACGCGATTCGGCATAGCTCCTCGGTGCGTGACGGACTAGATGTCTTTCGGCGCTTTGCCCGGCTAGGCCGCGACGACTTTTCGATCAAAACTCACGAATCCGATAACAGCTGCTGGTGCACCATAGGATCCGCACCTGACATGAGGCTTCTACGCCAGCCGATGGAGGCGGCGGTGGCATTGCTGGTGCGCATTGTGCGGGAGACATCGAAGGTGCACGTCGTGCCGCAAGAGGTACGCCTTCCTCATGCGTCTCCGAGGCACACTTTGGAACTACAGCGCTGGCTTGGATGTCCTGTCCGACTTGGCCAATCGCACACCATGGTGGTATTTGATCGGCGCGACCTCGATCTCCCGATGGTTGATGTAGATGAAGTGCTCGCTCATCACCTCACAAAAAGAGCAGAAGAGGTCCTTCGAGCACTACCGCCTGCCGACGAGTCACTTGAGGATCACCTGCGCCACCACTTGCGGATGACCCTCGGTGAGGCACCACTGGAACTGAACATGGGACGGGCCGCAGCTGCCTTGGGAACCAGTTCCCGATCACTTCGACGCCACCTCCACAGCGGGGGAACTTCGTTCAGTGACATTTTGGAGAGCGTGAAGTGCGAAGCGGCAAAGAGACTGCTGCGACATCACGACTTTCCGGTATCACAGATTGCGGCGTCATTGGGTTACTCTGAACCCAAAGCGTTCCGCCGTGCATTCTACCGCTGGACCGGCATGGCACCTTCGGCTTTCCGTTCACGGGCTTGAACGCAGATGCCTTTCGTGAGTCGCTTGTCCAGCTTGAAGGGTCGTCCCCCTATAGCTCCCTGGCTTGATGGTGTAGCGAACAGACAGTGCATTCTTCAACGTGCAGGAACATCATCAACCATCTACCGCGTCGCCGGAACACCAGCGCTACGCTCCCCTACTCGTCCCAAGACTGGGCCAGGCGAGGGCAACCACAGCCACCGCCTATGTTCCCATAGGATACTCGGGGTACAGCTGTTGGCGGCACTCAGGACAGATACCATGCGAAAAATCAGCCTCTGAGTGTGCCTTGACGTAGGACTCGACCTGCGTCCAGGATCCCTCGTCGCCTCGGATCCGCTTGCAGTGCATACAGATCGGGAGTAATCCGCTCAGAACATTCACTTTCGTCTGTGCTTCTTTGTAGAGCATCAGGAGTTCCTTCTGAACCAGCGCCCCGAGCACGATGCCCGCTATACAGAGGGCCATTCCAAACAACATGACCAAGAGAAAGGCTGGGAGAGTTTCATCGAAGGATGCCCGGTCAGTTGCACCAAGAGCAAACGGTGCCCGGAAGAACGCGGCTGCCGCTGCAACGCTGAACATGACCGCTACGTAGCGGCTCAGACTCCTGACGCGCAAGTTCTTAACGGAGAACGTAGAGACTGCAAGGCGGGCCATCAGGAGCGCAGCCGCCACCGTATTCACGGCGATGATCAGGCCCTCCCGCATGATTCCACCCATCGGCGCTACTACGATCATCACTGCAATCAGACAGACCTCTGGCCATCGGGGGCTTCTTCGGTTGTCGACGCAGAGAACGCCCCATCGGACAAAGGCGATCCCGAGTCCGATGGACAGGGCGACAACCGCATGGAACAGTCGCGGGATGACGACAAAAAATGGGAGGAGAGAAACACCACATCCCACCAGAGCCAATCCCACCGTCCACCACTGGACGCCACGAAGGGCAGCGCGGGCTTCATGCCAACACCAGCACCATGAACATGCCCGTCATGAACAGCATCGATTGCGTATCAAGGACCATGGTTGGCTCCAAGCCCTGCCGGTTTCCCCGAATTGTCAGGGCGGTGATGACGTACCCCCGCCGCTGTGCCCCTTCATTCAGTGAGCTTGTTCCTTGCAGGCCGCGGTGCCCAAAATGCAGTCAACAGCACTCTTCCGCCAGAGCGTTCCTGGGGCATCGTATGTCGGTTTTGGGACATTCGTCGCCACAACCCAGCGCCAGGCCACCACAAACCCCGACCACACCTGCCATCAGACCTGGACCGAGACGCAGACGCAGACCTGGACGCAGACCGAGACCACGACCCCGACCACGACTGCTACCAGAGTGGACCCCGACTCCGACTCAGGCTGCGGCTTTGGCGGTGAGGTGATAGCAGTCGTCTGAGGATTCCGCAAAGCGTGATATCAGAATGTCAGCGGCGACGGCGGAGACTGAGATCAGGGCTGGTGAAAAGTTGTTGGCTGATAGCAGTCGCTCACGATCAAGCGTGGGTCGTCAGTGAGACTGATATCAAAAACAGCAGAAACTATGTATGTGTTATACATAACACATACTGAGGGGTGAAGACTTGGGGGGCACTATCTATCGCATATTCCAATGGAATGA
>JBDGYW010000251.1:0-8544 GCA_039588935.1 Gemmatimonadota bacterium
GCGGTTTCTTTCAGTTCATGGAGTCATCTTGAACTTCTTCAGATTCGCGCGTCACCAGATGCGCGCTGAGAACTACCGGCTGCTACGTGCCCGCTCTTTCAAAGTATGGAGTGCGGCCGCGGGCGTCTGAGCAAACCCGGCTGATCCCTGCTTCGGCTCCACCCGGGATTCATTAAGTTGACAATGCCTTCTGGGGGACTCGTTGTGTTGTTTGGGGAAGCTTCCTTGGCTCGCCACCCTATCACTCCTCCCTCAACGCTTCAGTCGGATTCACCAGCGCAGCTCGTCGTGCAGGAAACCACGAAGCGAGCATCCCTATCGAGATTATGGCCCCGCCTGCGGCGAGAAATGTGAACGGGTCTGAGGGGCTGACACCGAATAGCATGGAACCTACCGCCCGCCGCAACGTCAGCGTCGCCACAACCCCCAGTGAAACCCCAATGGCCACGATCCGGACACCGCGAAAAACGACCTCGCCCATCACTCTGTTCATTGTGGCGCCGAGCGCCATTCTGATGCCAACCTCCCGGGTGCGTTGGGCCACCGTGTAAGACACCACCCCGTAGATGCCCAATGTGCCCAATGACAAGGCGAGTGCAGCAAAGACCAGGAGCATCCACATAACGAACCGACGGTCATTGAACGAACCGGAGATCAGATCCGACATACGCGCCGTGTCGAACACCGGTACGTCCGGATCGATATTTCGTACAACGGACCGAATCGAGACAGCCAACCCGGAAGGGTCTCCCGCGGTGCGAACAACGAGCGTCGGGCTCCCTATCCAGGGAAAATACGTCATCGGCGGTGCTTCCCGAGTATGGCCGCGGACCTTCACGTCTCCGACGACTCCGACGATCTCATATTCCGCCTCGTCTTCACCGGGATCGATATAGCGACCAAGTGCGCTCCCGTCTCCGAACAACGTCCGCGCAAGCATCTGGTTGATGATCACGGCTTTGGGAGGCGTCACAGCCTCCTGCCTCCCAAAGTCACGGCCTCGCAGCAACGGTATTCCCATGGTCTCGAAATACCCGTCGGAAACCCACCGTCGCTCGACGAAAGTGGCAGTATCCGGGGCTCCCACGACGCGCAAGGTAGTGATGTTGTTGATCCCGCCGAGTGGCAGCATTGATGTGCCGGCCGCCCGTTCCACGAAAGGAAGCGCTTCGACTCCACCGATCAGCCTCGAGTAGAACTCTCCGATCGACGCCACGTCCGAATACTCGGCTCCATTCAGGCGGATGCTCGCCGTCAGTACCTTTTCACCGTCGATTCCAAGGTCCGTCCTGTAGAGATTCCAGAAGCTCCTGAGCAAAAGACCAGCGCCCACTACCAGCATGAGTGCAAGCGCTACTTCGACGATCACGAGGCCCGAGCGAAAACGGCTGGCGCCTCTCGCCGAACCTCGGTCCCCTTCTTTGAGGGAGTTATGCAGGTTACTGCGCTCAGTCGCGAAAGCGGGCACCAGGCCAACGATGAGACCCGTGAAAAGGGTAACACAGACGGCCGCCGCCACGACTGAGCCGTCGACAGCGATCTCTCCCACCCTTGGGAGCGATTCGCCGACGGCAGCGACAACTATATGTAAAAACCAGGATGCCGCGAGAACTCCTGTCACGCCACCCGCAATCGTGACCAGGAGGCTTTCAGTTACGAACAAACGTGCCAACCGCGCCCGGCTGGCGCCCAACGCGGCCCTGACCGCCAACTCACGACGACGGCTCTCGGCTTTCGCCAAAGCCAGATTCGCGACGTTGGCGCAGGCGATCAGCAGTACGAGGCCCGCGGCGCCCAAGAGGACTGCTAATGGAGTTCCGATTCCGCGCGTCAGGTAATCTCGAAGCGGCGCGACTCCTACCCTCCAGTGCTGCGGGTTGTCGGCGGGATAGTCTTGCTTCAACCGGTCGAAGATTGAGTTGATTTCGGCTTCGGCGGCGCTGAGTTCCACTCCGTCCGCCAAGCGTCCGTAGAGATTGAGGAAACGGGACCTGCGGTTGGGCAAATCCCCTGGAACCCAGCGGAATGTGGTCCAGAACTGCGGATCTCCTCGAATGAATTTGACGTCCCCGCGGAACTGAAATCCGGGCCGTGTCACCCCAACGATCGTGACGGGCGTTCCATTCACGGTCATCGATCGGCCCATTACGTCCGGATTCGCGTTGAAACGCTCGCGCCACAGCCGGTCACTCAGGACAGCGACAGATTCGGAATTCGGCATCTCGTCGGATTCCGCAAAGTAGCGTCCAAGCTGGGGTGCTTCCTTCAGCATGCCGAAGAAGTTTGCCGATACGGCCGCACCCCACACCCGCTGTGCATCTCCCGTCCCAGTCAACACAAATGGTTGGACTACTGTGGCGACGAGATTATCCAGCGTGTTGGTTTCGGCGCGAATGTTGAGGAAGTTCGGCACCGACGCGGCACCACCGCGCGTGATCTCGACCAGCCTTTCCGATTCGGCATACGGAAGAGGCTTGAGAAGAACTCCGTAGGCAACCGAAAATGTCGCGGTGTTCACACCAATTCCGAGCGCCAGCATCAAGATGGCGAGAAGCGAAAATGCTGGGCGCTTTGCCAAAGTTCTGAGGGACGCCTTTCCGTCTTCGAAGGTTCCGAGCACTGTCGCGATAACTTTGGCTCCAAAGCTGCCACCGCCCGTGCCCCGAACTCCGCCGCCGCCGCTACGGCCAACTTTTGCGAACCCCTTGATGAATTGCCTCGATACTGTTACGACGATTGAATCTCGCCCTGCTTTCGCTCGTTCCACGTCTTCCACTAACTGTTCCACGTCCGCGTGTCGATGTTCCGGAGCGAAAGCCATCGCTCTATTAACCGCTAAAGCAACCGCGCTCGGGACGTGTGGGGCTCGAGATTGAAGGTTGGGGACTTCCTTGCCGAACCTTGACGCGACCGTTTGCATGGTCGTGGCCCCCGAAAACGGGGGAGAACCAGAAAGCATTTCGAACACCATACAGCCGAGGCTGTAGACGTCCGACCTGGCGTCGATTTCCCGCTCGCCACTCGCTTGTTCGGGACTCACGTATGCCGGGGTTCCCGCAGACGAATCTATGTCACCGCTTCGTCCCCACTCCAGAACCTCGGAATGCACGACTCGCGAAATTCCGAAGTCGGCCACGTATGCATGCAGCCCCGTAAGGAGCACATTTCCGGGTTTGATGTCACAGTGCAAGATCCGCCGCTCGTGGGCGAATTGCAGCGCGCCACCGACACCGCGCAGTATTCCATGCGTCTCTTCAACAGACAATGGCCCCTTTTGCTCGAGCAAATCCCGCAATGACCCATCCGGCAGATACGGCGTCACATAAAACGGTTGTCCTGCCGCCTCACCGGTGTCGTAGAGAGGCAAAATGTGCGGGTGTTGAAGTCGAGCTGTGTATCGTGTCTCGTTCATGAACCGTTTCAGGCCAATGCCGCTCACTATCTCCTGCGACACCGCCTTGATCGCCACCTGTCTGCCCAGACGGACATCGCGCGCCAGATACACGGTTCCCATCGCCCCCTGCCCTATTTCGCTGTCTATGGCGTATCGATTGGAAATGGCGGTGTGGAAACTCGGATTCGATTTCCCCGTTTCCATCTCGAAGAGTTCATCGAACGGTACGGTGAACAACTCGACCAGGCGTTCGCGCGTCTTTCGCGAAGGATACGGATGTTTGCCGTTTACGATGCCGGACCAATGACCGCGCGATAGGCCCAGTTTGATCGCCAAGTGATTTTGGCTCAGATGACTCTCGCGTATCAGCTCCAGCAGGCGGTCGTGATTCAATCGAAATCGCATTGCCAATTCTCCTTCGAGTCAAATCTCAATACGGCGACCATGCGAATTGCGTTGCAGGATTGTGCGGAAAAGTGTTCCGAAAAGTTCCATTCGGAAGTGAAACGGGTGAATACAGCCATCATCCGCTCCGACCCGAGGATGTGCCGACTGTGGTTGGAACTCGGTGACGGTTCCGTCGGTCCTTCCGGGGTTTTGTCAACTTGAGCCGGTGCCGGTGAGACTTCGCGGAAGAAAACGAATACGATTGGCTACCGCGGCCACCGGTTCCCTGGCGAAGTCATCAGCCACGGAGTCTCGCTATACCACCGGCGCACGGAGTCGTCCCGAATCTCTTTAGGTCAGGACGGCATCTACTGCGTGCGGCGCATTGCCTGATGCTGCGCGACCGCTCTTTTGAGGAATGGAGTGTGGCTACCGCTGCGTGAGAAAACCCGCCCACACCCGGGTTCGGCTTCACCCTGGAATCATCAAGTTGACAACACCGAGATACCAGGTATCAGATGTCTGTCGAGTTCGAGCCTCATCGCGTGGACCTCTCGCAGCACCTCTTTCACATCGCGCCGAAGGGCGTCCATCTCGACCTTCGCTTCGTACACCTCTTCGAACCATGCGGCGATCTCGTCAACGGCCTCCTCGCCGAGCCGTTCATAAAGCGCACCGACCTTCATTAGCTGCGGCATCAGAACTCCCTTCGGGAATCCGGGCCAAGTTAATCCCACTGGCGAGGAGTGCATAACCAGAAAAACGCGACGCGTCCGGAATTCCACCAACTCATTCGACTTTCCCGGCACGCCACTCAGTCTCACGCCATCGCGTGCCATCAGCACGCCGACTCACTCCGCGCCGACCCGGTCTTCACCCCCCCTTCGCCCTCTCAAAGGAATTGGCAAACACCAGCACCAGCTGATGCAGCCCATCCGAACCGCCGCCGAGTACCGCGCCGGTCATTAGAACGTCGGTGGTTCTAAAAAGACGCTGATGCAAGAGGGGCAGTGTGCGGCAAACAGAACATCCACCATGAAGAACAACCGTGAATGTGCCAACTCGGCGACGCTCACGTTAACGGGTCTCCGGAAAACCCGGGGCGGTTCACAGTCAAACTTGCGTCACCCGAAATGGACGCACCGGGAGTCGGTGCGGACAAGTACGGTCCGTTCAAGCAGTTCATATGGCGGGCGCTATCGCATCTGGTGGTGGACTACATGATGGAGGGGAAGGTAGTTCCAAATAGCTGAGGTCTTGTCTGTAGGGGACTCGATGAAGAAGCGGGCAGCGCCTTATGACGCTGCCCGCTTGCGCATTCAGTTGGGTTGTATCGCCTACTCCGACCGCAACGCCCGCATCGGATCCACCGAAGCTGCCCGCCGAGCCGGCAGGTAGGTGGCAATCAGAGCGACAGCACACAGCATCCCTGGTACGCCAAGGAATGTCACCGGGTCGACAGCGCTCACACCGTAGATGAGATTCCCCATCAAGCGGCTGGCACCGAGAGCAATGGCCGCACCCAGTACGACGCCGACGCCTACCATTGCCATTCCCTTTTTGATCACCATTCCAACCACGCTGCCGGAATCAGCACCCAGAGCGACGCGGATGCCGATCTCACGAGTACGCTGACTGACCGAGTACGCCATGACGCTGTAGATCCCGACCGCGGCCAGGATCATACCGAGGATCCCAAAGATTCCGAGGGCGGTTCCGGCAACACGTGCAGGAAAAAGAGAAATGCCCAGTGTGTTGGTCATTGTTCTCACGTCCGCCACAGGCATTGCCGTGTCCAACCGCTCGACCTCTCGACGCACCGAGACCGCCATTGCATTGGGATCTCCCGCCGTTCGAATGTGGATTGTCATTGGGAACCTCCAGTCTTGTGCCTGTGGAAAGTACATGTACCCCTCAGGATCTTCTCCAAGGCTGAAGTATTTTCCAGTTGGCACGACACCAACAACCTCCCATTCCTCCCCGCCGCTCCGCACTGTCCGCCCAAGAGCATCATCGCCGGGCCAGAACCTGTTCGCGAACTGTTGATTGATAATCATGACTCTCGCACCGTCTCGTTCGTCCATGTCCAAAAAAGGGCGGCCAGAGAGGAGCGGTATCCCCATAGCTTCGAAGTAGCCAGGAGTAGCCATGTTGAACTTGATGCTCATGTTCTCGTTCTCACCCGGCTCGTATCCCGGGATTCTTACACCTCGGTCGGAACTATTCAACGTTAATGGGACCATGCTGGCAAACCCCACAGCTTGTACCCCTGGTAGGGCCGCGAGCCCGGAGTGCAGTTCCCGGTAAAACACTTCCGCGCGTTCTCGATCGTAACCCTGCAAGCCGGGATCAACCGACGCAAGCAAGAGATTGTTCTCGTCAAATCCTTTGTCGACAGTAGTGGCGGATTGTAGACCACGCAGAAAAAGCCCCGAGCTTATCAGCAATACAATCGAGAGTGCTGTCTGCGCTACCACCAGGGTACGAATGAGACGGTTCTTACCACCAGGCTCGAGTGTTACCTCACCCTTGAGGGAGGAAACCGTCTCGGGTTTGGATGCTTGCAGCGCGGGAGCCAATCCGAATAGAACGCCGGTGACGATAGACAGTCCCAACGCAAACAGCAGTACTGTGCGGTCCAAACTCAGGTCAAAAGCGATCGGGATGTCCATTGGCAGAGTGAGCGAGTTGGCAATGCCGATTGCCCAGTAAGCCAGGAGTAGCCCCGCTATTCCCGCGATCGCCGAGAACAACAGGCTTTCGGTGAGAAGTTGAGTGATGATTCGGCCCCGCTTGGCTCCGAGGCTCAGGCGGATTCCCATCTCCCTACGTCGCTCACCAGCGCGGGCCAGAAACAAGTTCGCCACATTGATGCACGCGATCATCAGCAGGAATGCCACAACAACCATTGTCAGTGCGGACATCCCGACCTGAGCGGAACGCACCGCGGGATGGAGGCCGGCTTCGGCCTGCGGCACCATGTGAATCCCGGATTCCTCATAGTGATCCGGAAACTCTTCACGCAATTGGAGGACGTGTGCGTCGAGGCTCTGACGCACGCGCTCGACACTCACTCCTTCGGGTCGTCGCGCGAAAACGTTCATCCAGTTGCTTCCACGTGCCTCGATCAGGTCGAATCCAGGTATGAGTTCGCGCTGCATCATGAGCGGTGCAAACATCGGGGGGTCGATGATCGGCATCGTTCCCTTGAAGCCCTCTCTTGAAACACCGACAACAGTCCACGCCTGGCCGTTCAGGGTGACCGTCCGCCCGACTACCGACGGGTCCGCACCGAACCGAGTCTGCCAGAAGGAGTGGCCCAGCACGACCACACGATGGGCGCCCGGATCTCTTGCCTCCTCGGGCAGAAACCCACGCCCGATCACAGGCGGTGAGCCCAGAACGTCGAAGTAGTTTGCCGAAACCATGTATCCCATCACCCGTTCGCTTATACCGTCGGCACTCAAGCTCATGGGAGCGAATGTCCAAGCGGCAACCTGCCCGTCGAAGATCTCCACTCTGTCTCTGATGTCTTGATAGTGCGGTATTGAGTTGTTACCCCAGAGCACTGGACCAGGCCAACTTCGGTACAGGTGTACCAGTTCCCTGTCGTTCCGCACCTCAGGGAGTGGCCGAAAAAGCATGGCGTTCACAGCACTGAATACGGCCGCGTTCAAGCCGATTCCCAGAGCCAGCGTTAGAACTGCCGCTGCTGTGAACATGGGGTTTTTGAGCAGCATTCGAACCGCGAAGCTGAAGTCGTTGCGCAAGTTGCCAAAGAATGTGTTCAGTCCCGATGGTAGTGCACTCATGTTCTCGTCCATTCCTGTACGGTCCGGCAGTGGCCCTCGGTGGCGGCCGCCCTTCGCGGCAACGCCGTCCCAGATCCTTTGGTCCGTACGCAGCAAAACCTGCTTCACGCGATCGCATCGTACGCCAACTGCGTTCCGTACTAGCTCCCAATGCGACGGGTACCAGCCCGCACGCCGGTCGGTTCCATCGTCGGATTTGGGAGCTTCTAGCTGACGCGCCAAATCCTCACCGTATGCCTCCCTGAAACTCCGCGGGTATAGGCGGAGCAGCACCCGGTAGATCAAGCCGAGAGGCTTGAGTTCCCCATGCCCGGAGTTCGAACTCACACAACCTCCGCCGGGCGATCAGTCCGTCTCGAAAGCGTATCTGCGGCCATCTTTGCGAGGAACTCCGCTTCCGCGACCAGCACCTTTTCACCGAGGTCGGTGAGCCGGTAGTAGGACCTTCGCTCCTCGTCTGTTTCTTGCTGGTTGGCGGGTACCAGCAGGCCCCATTGATCCAACCGGTAGAGAATGCGATAGAGATCGCCCGGGCGCGGAGAAACCCGCCCATCCGTTCTCGCCACCATCTCCTGCACGATTCCGTAGCCGTGCAAAGGTCCGTTTTCGAGAATTGCCAGGACGAGAAACTCGACTGGCTTGAGTGGTGGTTTTTTGGCCGAGGATTGTCGCGCCATGGCTTCTTGCTCCACGTGCAATAGGGTAGTTACTGGCACTATACGCATTTTGCGTATATGGAGTTTCGGGAAGAAGAGAGGGGCACGGAAAAGCTGTCCGC
This sequence comes from Gemmatimonadota bacterium, assembly GCA_039588935.1. Taxonomy (GTDB): domain Bacteria; phylum Gemmatimonadota; class Gemmatimonadetes; order Gemmatimonadales; family GWC2-71-9; genus JBDGYW01. The sequence continues at coordinate 8,372 of JBDGYW010000251.1, forward strand.
GCGGTACTGTCAACTTGAGCTTTTCCTTGCCTGTTTGGACGTCTCGCTCAGACAGGAAAAGACCGTATGCGGGGCTTTTCTGTCCTAGGGTTCACGCTTTTTGTCGTGAATCTCGCTCAAGTTGACAATACCGCTTCGATAACCACTCGTCCCGTTCGTTGGTGGAGTAGACG
>JBDGYW010000252.1:0-8464 GCA_039588935.1 Gemmatimonadota bacterium
TCGGTTCTCCCCCACGAACTTCTTCTTGTCGCCGGCAATCTCCTGGTAGATCTTGCTGATACGCAGACGAGGCAAACCGCCGTCATTGAGGAATACTCGATAGACTCCATCGATCTTCTCAACGATGAGATCTGGTACGACATACGTGTCACCAGCGGAGTGGAATCGTAACCCAGGCTTGGGGTCGAGTTTTGCCAGTTCGTCAGCTGCGTCCTGTATTTCCTTCGGGTCGAGACCGTAGCGCTTGGCGAGTTCGCTCCAACGGTGTGTGATCAGGTCGTCGAACGCGTCAAACACAAGACGAAAAGTGAGCGTATCCTCTTCATCCAACTCTTTCAGCTGAAGAATCAGGCATTCACGAAGATCACGCGCGGCAACGCCGGGAGGATCGAGACTCTGCATGATCTCGAGAATCTCTTCCGCTTCTTCCACTGTAAACGGCGCGTCTGAATCACTGCCGCTGTTCCCGCCCGCGCGGAGTTTGTATTCGACTACAACCTGGTTGGCCCCATCAACAATCTCGTCGAGGATTGTCCGCTCACGAAGGTCTGTGTCGGATTCCTCCTTTCTTGGGTCGCGCTTCTCCAAATACCCGTCTTCGCCGATATTGCCAATGAACAGGTCGGAAAGGAAGAGTTGCCTAGGCGTAATGTCGAGCAGCTGAAGTTGGTCCCGTAGATGGTCGGCCAGGTCTCGTGTTTCGGCAGGCGTGGGCTCGTAGTACTCGCGCTCCTCATGTTCGACCCGCCTGCCCCCCACATTGAATCCGTCGAGGATGATATCTTCCCAGTTGATCTCGTCCTTGCCTTCGGATTCGTCCGTCTTCTCTTTTTCCTTCTCCTTGTCTGTGGTGCGTTCCTCTTCCTCGTCTGGCTCCTGCATCTCGAGGAAAGGGTTGGTCAGAAGTTCGCCTTTCAAGTGCTGCTGCAGATCGAGCATGGGCATGTACAGGAGATCCATCGCCTGGTACAGGCGAGGGTTCATCCTGAGTTCCTGCTTCATGACCACGCTTTGCTGCATCGAGATCTTCACGCCACTGCCCCCAGTCGTTCCCGTAGTCTGCTCGTCAGTATTGGACCCAGATAAAGATCGGCTACTCGATCATCAAACACCAGTTCCCTGACTGTTCCAGATACCTGCACCTTTCCTTCAAACATGATGTATGCGCGGTCGACTATGTCCAGGGTCTGTTCGACGTTGTGGTCGGTGATCAGCACACCGATACCTCGGCGCCTTAGGCCCGCCACTATTGTCTGAATGTCGTTCACGGCGATCGGGTCGACGCCGGCGAACGGTTCGTCGAGCAACATGAACTTCGGCGACGTAACGAGCGCCCGTGTGATCTCGAGGCGTCGGCGTTCGCCACCGGACAGCTTGTACGCCGGCACATTGCGTACATAACGAATAGAGAGTTCGTCGAGCAATGATTCTAGACGCTCGGAGCGCTCGCAATCTGACAGCTGTAGAGTTTCCAGGATCGCGTTGACGTTGTCCTCGACAGTAAGTTTCCGGAAGATTGATGGTTCTTGCGCGAGATACCCGATTCCGGCTCGCGCTCGTTTGAACATCGGTAACGTCGAGATGTCCGCGCCGTCGAAGGAAATATGGCCCGCATCCGGACGTACCAAACCGACAATCATGTAGAAGGTGGTAGTCTTCCCAGCTCCGTTCGGACCCAGGAGCCCGACAATCTCACCCTGTCTCACTGAGACATCCACATCGTCGACAACAGTCCGCCGACGATACGACTTGGTGAGGCCATGTCCCTGCAGGATACTACCCGTCGGCTCAGGCTCGGTACGAGCCGCGGATGCTTCGGCTTCGCGGATTGCATCGAATGCCATGAGCGTGAGTTCATCGCGGGTGGTTGCACCTCCCGCCTTGAGATCGCTCCAAACGTGAGGTACGACCCGCACGAACTCTGCGTCTTCTAGCAGGGCTTCTGTCGGTGACACAATGCCAGCAGTTGCCAACCTAGGCAAAACGGATGCGCGAAGGTGTTGACGGACCTGATCCACGGACAACACTCCTCGCTGCTGCCCTGCATCGCCGCGCTCTCGACGTTCGAGTTCGAGGTATTCCTGGCGGTAAGCAACGGCCAGCGCTCCGAACTGGGCGGATCCACTTTCATCAGCGACGTCTACGATGGCCGCAACCGCCAGTGGGAGAGATGGGTCCCTGAGGGCGAGTGCCGCTCTGAGTGAGTCGTTCAATGAGGCCTCCGGATCGGTTCGAGATAGATTCCATCGGCCTGCCCAATTACATCAACTCGTTGCAGAGTCTCCTCCTCGAACAAAGCGATGATCCGCATCCCGCGGGAATAGTTGAATCCAGGAGGCAGGTCGGGCTCCTCTTCATCGTAGATCTGATAGAATGCTTGCGCGTTACCGCTTGCGTGGAGTTCTGTAAGGGTGCGTGCGCCGGTGCTCGTACTGTCAAAGCGAGCGACTACCGAGTCGCCCGCTATCCAATCTACCTCGGTGCTCGTGGAATCTGTTCTCGCCGTCGCTCGGGCATCGCCAAAGCCGCGCATTTCGGTCAGAATCTGGTCAGGAAGGTCGACCGCCAGCGAGTCGCCTGAGAGCGTATAGGTTTCGGACATGGCCCGCGGCGTGATGGAATCGCCCCACACCATCCCAGCCTGGATCTTGGCATCAGCGATCGCGAATTCAATCGTGTCGCCCACGATTCTCCAGTCGGCGCTCAGGCCTTCCGCACGCTCCTGAGCTTGTACCCAGTTCAGCTCACTCTCTACCATGCGATACGCAATGCGGTTGCCACGAAGCGTATAGCCGACAGAGTCCTGCCCGACCGTCTCAGCGTGCCCAATCAACACACCGTCTTCGGAGTCGAGGTTCAATGTGGCGCTATCGCCGGTGGCGGCGAATCCTTCCTGTTCGATTTCAACGTTGCCGCCCGCCCAGGCCGAACTACCTCCAATTAGCCGCACACGATCGCCGACGATGAAAGTTGGAGGTTTCGAATCACCATCAGAGCGGTATTCCACGCGTGGCCGCCGATCGGCAAACAACTCGGCGTCGTCCGTGGCCGTCGATGACGCCCGTGTGTAAACGAGGTGTGGTCCCGTCAGTACTGAGCCGTTTTCACGGTTCACGAGGCGCACACTATCGAATGCCTCCAGCCTGTCGTCATCTTGGTAGTAGGAAGCGCGGTCTGAAGTGAGTTCAGAAATGCTGTCGCTGAATGCGACGTTGCCCACGAAATCGGCGCGGCCCAGATGAGAGCGCCAGGCAACACTATCGGAATAAGTACGCCAAACCACCACGCCGGCGTTCTCGGTGCCCGGGTGGCCTACGCATGAGAACCAAGCGCCGCCTGAGGCAAACTGTAGCACCCGGCCCGGAGCCGTTTCAATGCGCCCGCCAACTGCAGACCTGTCGAGTTGCGGCTGGCAGTCCGATTCGTTCTGCCCATTTGCTGTGCCCCACAACAAGATCGCCAAAAGACCGACCACGAAAGAGCACCGGGCAGAACGCACGGTCAATTACCAGGCAGCGCGTTTGGGTCGCGCACGGTACCACTGCTGGGAGCAACAGCCGTGACGTTTCGGAAATCTGGATCGGCTGTGAAGCTTTCACCTTCCAGATGTTCATTGGGTGCATCGAATACAAATGCACAGGGCCCCGTGATTTGATCCGTGTCGGCCACGTATTGGATCATGCACGTAGTAAGACGTCGCTGGTCGGGCGTTACCGCGACCACGCTGTCGCGTGCCTCCATGTTTCCCCTCTGCCGGTTGTACGTTCCGCGGAGTGAAGTCAGGGTGGATCTGAGCGCTCCCTGCGGTGAGCGAAACTGCACCCGAAGGTTGAAGAGTTCCCATGTTTCTGCGTCGTCGAAATGGTATGCCGAATCCGCCTCGAGCTGAACGCGCTCCACGCCGTCGACGGTATAGTGGTTCATGAAGCCGTACGCCACCTGATCGACCGAGTCTGGCATGAGCGACTCAGCAACCGGGGACCCTTCCTCGGAACAGCCCAAGGCCGCAATTGCCGCAAGCGAAGTTGGAACGGCTGCGAAGAGTATGAGACGCCAGTGGGCCGGAGCCTTACGTGACATCCCGCACCGCGGGCAGCGAATCCCCTCTCCCATCCAAGTAATCGGTGACAGCATAGTCCCATTCACCTCTTGCTTTCAACAGCGCTTCGGCGAACTCCCGCACGGCTCCGTTGCCACCCGATCGCTCGGTCGAGAACCTCGCCAGCTCTAGCACTTCTGGCACTGCGTTTCCGACGCCGACCGGTAGCGCAACGAGTCTCATGACCGGTACGTCTGGGAGGTCATCCCCCACGAACGCTACCTCTTCGAATTCTACACCTAATCGCTTTAATAATGCCTTGAAAGGTGGGATTTTCCGAGCATCGGCCACCTGGACTACCTCTTCGATACCGAGTTCCCTGGCACGAATCGATGTGGCTTCGGATACTCGGCCGCTCACGACTGCCACTGTTATTCCCGTCGCCATCAAGAGCTTGATACCGACTGAGTCCTGGGTGCTGAACTTCTTCAACTCTATGCGATGGGGTCCAGCCACTCCCATGAAGACACCAGCGTCAGTCATCACGCCATCCACATCGAACGCGACAAGTCGTATTTGCTTGGCCAGCACCGGGTCGAGGGGAGTCACGGCATCGTTGCTTTTGCTGCGTACCATACGGCAAGGGTCCTTTCAATCATCTCGTCCAACTCGTCGAGCGGTACCATGGTGGTACTGTCGCACGGAGCGGATTCCGGCGTGGGGTGGGTCTCCAAATAGAAGCCATCCGCTCCGGCACCCGCCGTAGCCTTCATGAGATCCGCGCAGAACTCGCGATTTCCGCCACTGCTTCCTCCCAACCCCAACCCCGGACGCTGCAGAGAGTGGGTGGCATCGAACAGAACCGAGGCATGTGTGGCTTCACGAAGACGCCGGAAGTTCCGCGTGTCCACTACCAGATCTCCATATCCAAAGAAGGATCCTCGCTCGGTAACAGCAACGTCAATACCGCCCGCGTTTCGGACTTTGGTAACCGCTCCAGCCATTGCCTCCGGGGGCATCCACTGCCCTTTCTTGATGTTGACCGCCCGTTTCGACGCACCGAGTGCCTCGAGCAAATCTGTCTGACGGCATAGAAACGCCGGTACCTGCAGTGCATCAACCACGGCGGCGGCTTGTTCCGCTTGCCAGACTTCGTGTACGTCGGTGAGCAGCGAGATCGAGAGTTGTTGCTTCACACGGTCCAATAGCTCCAGCCCGCGGTCGATTCCTGGACCGCGGGGAGCATCCGCATTGGATCGGTTTGCTTTGTCGAAGCTTGCCTTGAAGACAACGCGAGTGTTGTGAGCTTCAGCGATCTCGAGAAGACGCTCCGCGATCGTCATATTCGTCGAGTGGTCCTCGAGTACACAGGGACCGGCAACTATCACAGGGGCCGGAATCCAAAGCGACACGGTCCTATCTCCCCGCTTTGGCTCGCTGCTCTCTCGCAGCGTGGATGAAGCTCGAGAACAACGGGTGGGGCCGCATGGGTCTCGACTTCAGTTCGGGGTGGAATTGACAACTGATGAACCATGGATGGTCGGGCAGCTCGATCATTTCGACCAGAGACTTGTCAGGTGAGAGTCCTACCAGACGCATCCCATGCTGGGTGAGAACGTCACGGTATTTGTTGTTGACTTCGTATCTGTGGCGGTGTCGCTCGCTCACCTGGTTGAAGCCATAGATTGCCGAGACGCGCGAACCGTCGGCCAGCTCGCAGGGATAAGCACCCAGCCGCATAGTGCCACCGAAATCGTCAACTTCGCGTTGCGATTCCATCATCGAGATGACGGGATGCTCACAGTCTCTGACGAACTCGCTAGAATTGGAATCTGTCAAGTTGCACACATTCCGCGTGAACTCGATGATGGCCGTTTGCAATCCCAAGCAAATGCCAAAGAACGGAATGTTATTCTCCCTAGCGTGTTTCACCGCCTCCACCATTCCCTCCACGCCGCGGATGCCGAAGCCGCCCGGCACCAGGAGGCCGTCAAAATCGGCGAGTATCTCCTTCGACCGGTCGAGATCTGTGAAGTCGGCGCTTTGGAGCCACTCGATTTCCACGCCAACGTCATTTGCGATCCCACCGTGAATCAGAGCCTCCCTGATCGATGTATATGAGTCGCCCATCGCGGTGTATTTACCCACGATCGCAATTCGCACGGACCCGGCCGGCTCCAGAATGCGCGCCACCATCTCGCGCCAGCGGGTCAAGTCTGGGGTGTCGCCGGCAATTTGTAGGCGCTCGCAAACGGCTCTGTCGAGGTCTTGGCTGTGCAATTCCAGCGGCACCTGATATATGCTTGGTACGTCCCTGTTTTCGATGACCATTCCAAAGTCCACGTTGCAGAACAACGCGATCTTTCGACGAATGTCCTCTGACAGAGAATGTTCTGAGCGGCAGATCAAGATATCGGGCTGGATCCCCAGCTCCATGAGATCTCGCACCGAGTGCTGAGTTGGTTTGGTCTTGAGTTCTCCGCTCGCGGCAATATACGGGAGCAAGGTGAGATGAATGAATAGCGCATTGTCTCGCCCGACCTCCTGCCGGAACTGCCGACAGGCCTCGAGAAACGGCTGTGACTCGATATCACCCACCGTGCCGCCGATTTCGGTAATGACGACGTCGTGTTCTGGTGCGAGGCGCTTGATAGCGACCTTGATCTCGTCGGTGATGTGGGGAATCACTTGAACGGTGCTGCCGAGGTACTCGCCACGCCGTTCCTTCGTGATTACGGACAGGTAGATCCTACCCGTAGTCACATTGTTCACCTGAGAGAGCGAACGATCTATGAATCTCTCGTAGTGACCGAGGTCCAGGTCGGTATCCGCCCCGTCGTCGGTCACGTAGCATTCACCGTGTTGGAACGGTGACATTGTGCCGGGATCGACATTCAGGTAGGGGTCGAACTTCTGTATGGTTACCGAAAGCCCGCGTTCCGCCAAGAGGCGGCCTAGGGACGCGGCTGCAATGCCCTTTCCGAGGCCGGAAACAACTCCTCCAGTGATGAAAATGAATTTTACGCTCATGCGTCTGTCCGAGTTGGAGCGAATGAATGTTGTGCTTGCGCGAGGTCTTCAGGAGTATCGATTGCAGCTTCCACAGGTTCCTCCAATACTGCGACTCCAATAGCGGTGCCATGCAGGAACGGCCTCAGTTGCTCGAGACCTTCATAGAGTTCAGCCGCGGTTGGTGGAAGGGATACCCATTCCAGTAGAGCAGCACGTGTGTAGGCGTAGACTCCCAAGTGAAGGAAAATCCCGAGCGTGTCGTCGGAATTTTCCCGTCGTGCCGGCATCTCGCGCGAGAACGATCTGGCATTGCCAGCGCTATCTACCGCCACCTTCACCCGGTTGCGGTTTGCCTCATGATATGAAAGGAGTCGAGCGGCAGCAGTGCCAATTGGGAAACCGCGCTCGACTTGATTGAGCGCGCCGAACGCGGCTTGTTCGGGTAGAAATAGCTGGTCACCCTGGACGTTGAGAATCGGGTCTGCATCGGAGAACTGAGGTTGTGTCACAACTTCGGCTATTCGCTCAGTGCCTGATCTGTGCCTTGCGGAGGTTGAAACGACGCGGAATCCGGACTCCGCCGCAATTTTCTCCACACGAGAGTCGTCAGTCGCGACGACGATCTCCGCATCGAGCCCAAAAGACAGGACCTTGCGGGCCACCAGGGAGACAAGGGGTTCGCCATTGATTTTGGAGAGAGGTTTTCCGGGAATTCGGGTCGAGCCGAACCGTGCCGGAATGACAATCAGGGGGTGCACAGTGGAAATTAACAGGACAAAGCGCGTTAGTCAAAAGTCGTGCCAGGTTGACTGTGCATCTCTTGGGTCTTCGAGTAAGTGTTTGTATTTGTTGTAGGTTACACGCTCGTGATCAAGTAGTACGTCATGTTGTATTCGCCCAGAGACTGATCTCTGGGCGGGCAGGAACTGCAGAGGATTATCATGGTGGGTTACCCCCGCGGATGATACATCCTATGCACACTCCTAAGGAAATCACGGTCCACATGGGTATAGATCTGTGTTGTGGATAAATCGGCATGTCCCAACATCTCTTGAACTGCACGGAGATCCGCTCCACCCTCCAGCATATGAGTTGCGAAAGTATGACGGAGAGTGTGTGGGCTGACCTTTTTCTTGATATCCGCTCGCTCGGCGCATCGCCTGATGATGCCCCAGGCGCCTACCCTGGACAGTGGTTGGCCGCGGGCGTTCAGGAATAGTCTGCCCTCAGCGCGACCTTTATCGAGCGTTGGCCGCACTTCGCGTGCATACACCGCAGCCGCACCCATGGCACGGCGTCCGATTGGTACCAGCCGCTCCTTCGACCCCTTTCCGAATACTCGAACCAACCCATCGTCGAACCAGACGTCATTCAGGGCTAGACCTACCAGTTCTGAAACGCGCACGCCGGTCG
>JBDGYW010000253.1:0-8440 GCA_039588935.1 Gemmatimonadota bacterium
ATCCACGGTACGATGCAACCTGACGAAGCAACGATCCAGGCGGAGCGAAAAAAAGTCGATCCGGCCGCTTATGAACTCTACATGCGCGGGTTGATCCACCAGCAGAACTTCACGCCGCAAGATTTTGATCGGGCACTCCAGTACTACGAGGCCGCTTTGGAGATCGCGCCCGACTACACTGAGGCGTATACGGGGATCGCACTCATCTGGGGCTCCCGAACCGTTTTGGGACTGGTGCCGCCACTGGAAGCAGGACCGAAGTGGAAGGAGTACGCAAAACGCGCAGTAGAGTTGGACCCGAACCTGGCTGAAGCGCACGGGGCGTTGGCCCAAGATCTGACTTGGTTCGAATTCGAATGGGAACACGCTGAAGTCGAGTTCAAACGTGCCATTGAGCTAAACCCCTACGAGCCGCAGGCCCGGATATTCTATAGTCATTTCCTCGCCATGATGCGGCGCAATGAGGAGAGCGATATCCAGGTACGACGGGCACTCGAGATCGATCCGTTCAACCCTTTCACCCAACTGCTCCACGGCATCCAACGGGGATTAACCGGCCGATTCGATGAGGCTTTGACTCTGTTAGGCAAGATGCCGCCCAACCCGCTGGCGAGTTACCAGCTTGCATGGGACAACATCATATTGGGAAGGATGGAAGAAGGCGCCCAGCAATACGCACAGTACCTTGCCATGCTGGGCGACGCTCAAGTGGCCGCGGTACTCGAAAAGCCCGGTGATCCCGCTGGTGCCTTCGGTGAGGCGGCCGAGATTCTCGCCGAGCGTGCGCGCACGATGTTTGTCAAGCCCATCGTCATTACCTTCCTGTACGCCTGGGCTGGCGATTTCGACAATGCGTTCGAGTGGTTAGAGCGTGCCTACGAACTCAAAGATCACGACCTGGCCTATCTGGCGGCTCTCCCACCGTCTACCGCGTTTGCAGCCGACCCGCGGTGCAAAGCGATGTTGCGGCGAATGAACCTACCAGTGCAGGCCTGAAGCGCCAGTGAAAGCGGCAGTCTGGATCTTCCTCTCTATAGTCTGGGGGTTGACGTGGCTGGCCATCCGCATCGGGCTGGACGATCTCCCTCCGGTGACATTCGCCGGTCTCCGGTTTCTCGTCGCCGCCCTGGTTCTTTGGCCGGCAGTGTTTGTGAAAGAGACGAGTTTGCCACGTGACAAGGGAGCTTGGAGTATCATCGCCGGTACCGCGTTTCTCACAATTGCCATCCCATACTCACTACAGTTCTGGGGACAGCAGTATGTCCCAAGCGGTCTCGCTGCGGTCATGTTCGCAACGGTGCCACTCTTTACGATCGTCTTCGCGCACCTGAGTATTCCGAACGACCCCTTCACCTTCCCAAGACTTGGCGGTGTGATTCTCGGCATTGTTGGTGTGGCTCTGGTTTTCTCCGATCAGCTGCAGGCGGAGAGTTCTCTGGCAGTCTGGGGTTGTCTGGGTTTCCTGTTCGGGGCTGCGACACATGCAATTGCTCAAGTACTCATCAAATCGCGAGGTCGTGAGATCGAACCGCTGGCAATCGCCTCCGGCCAGATAGCGGTTGGTGCATTAGTTCTGTGCATTCTCGGTATCTCCATCGAGGGGAATCCGTTTGAAATCGAATGGACCGTGCGGGCACTCCTGTCGCTGGCCTATTTGTCGCTCATCGGATCGGCGCTGGCGTTCTTCCTGCTCTATTGGCTGCTGCGACACGTCAAGGTGACTACGGTGACATCGATGGCTCTGATACATCCTGTTGTGGCAGTCTTTGCCGGATGGGTCGTCCTCAATGAAAGACTTGGCTGGACGGTGATGCTGGGAACCGGCTGCGTGCTGAGTGGGCTCGGTTTGATTCTCCTTTGGCCGACCAAAAGCCGCATTGAGGATGGGGCTCTAAGGAACTGAGCCGAAAGAAACCCCTATTTGCAGGGTAAGAACCTCACCGTCGTCTCCATCTCCTCCAGCACCTGCGCCAGCGCTGCGCTAGTGCGGTCGACATCGTCTTCTGTCGTGAACCGCGACAGCGAAAACCGCACCGAACAGTGAGCGTCAGCCTCACTCTTTCCCATGGCGATCAGGACGTGTGTGGGTTCAGGTGATCCGGCTTTGCATGCCGAGCCGGACGAGAGAGAGATACCGTGCATGTCGAGCGCCACAACCAACGACTCCCCACGTAAGCCAGGCAGTGTGAGGTTCAGGGTGTTTGGAGTTCTGTCAGTCGGATGACCGTTCAGCATCGCGTCAGGCACGTGTTCGCGGATCGTTGCTTCGAGTCGGTCCCGAAGACGTCGCATTTGGTCAGCGTCTCTCAATGCGTGTCTGGCCAGCTCCGCAGCGGTTCCCAAACCGACGATGGCGGGGATGTTCTCGGTACCGGCGCGGAGGCCACTCTCCTGTTTCCCTCCATGAACCAACGGCTCCAGCGAAATGCCCTTCTTGACGTACAGGGATCCGATTCCTTTTGGCCCATGGAATTTGTGCCCGGAGAGGCTGAGCAGATCAACGTCCAACTCGGCAACATCCACGGGGATCTTTCCCACCGCCTGCACTGCGTCGGTGTGGAACCAGACCCCCGCCTGGTGTGTTATAGCACACAGCTCCTTGATCGGGGCGGTCGTGCCCACCTCGTTATTCGCCATCATTATTGACACGAGCAGCGTGTTGCTGGTGATTACCCGCTCCAGGTCGGCCAGGTCGATGCGGCCGTACTCGTCCACGTTCAAGTACGTGATGTCAAAACCCATCTGCTCGAGGTTGCGACACGATTCCAGGATCGCCGGGTGCTCTATGGCAGATGTGATGATGTGGTTGCCACGGCCGCGGTGCGCAAGAGCGACGCCCTTGAGAGCCAGATTGTCGGCCTCGGATCCTCCACCCGTGAAGATCAGCCTTTTCGGACGACAGTTGACTAGCGCCGCCACCTGCCGACGGGCGTTCTCCATCGCATCCCTTGCGTGCCGGCCGACTCCGTGGATGCTGGAAGGGTTGCCGGGCTGATCTTCGAGAAACGGCAGCATCGCTTCTCTGACTCCGTCCGCCACGGGAGTCGTGGCGTTGTTGTCGAGGTAGATGCGGCGCTCAGGTGGAACTGGTTCGGCTCGGAGGAATGCGGGGCCGGAATCCCCCGGTACATGACACGCTTCTGCTGCCACCCCCTCCCTCCCCTCCCGCTCCTCCAGCTTTTGCACTTCACATAGCAGGGCTTTGTAGACGGGGAACCCCGATATTTCATCGTAGTTCGCAAGATCGGTGAGCAGATTCACATTCCAATCCTGCCACGCCTTCGAGCCGACGGGTGTACCGCCACCCATGCTGCACTCAACGGCGCCCTGCACGATGTTTTCAGTGACCACAGCGCGGAGCGGTACGGCCCCTCTCGGAGTGCGGACCTCCACGAGGTCGCCTGTCTCGATCGAACGTCGCTCCGCGTCCCGCACGTTCAACTGGATCGTGGGCTCAGGGTGCTCTGCCGTCAGCCCCTCGATGCCGTGATGCTGCGACCGGAAGTCCGTCTGGGGACGCGCTCCCGAGTTGAACACCAACGGGAAGTCCTTCGCCAACGTTGGGTTGCCAAGCGGCCCCTCTTTGGGTTCGACGTACTTCGGCAACGGCTCAAAACCGTAATCCGCCAGGACCGTTGACAGGATCTCGAATTTGCCGGTGGGTGTGTCGAACCCGGGTTTCCCGTCCGGCCGCAACCCACCCTTTTCCCACTTCCTGTAATCCATCATCGGAGACGGGAGTTTCACCCAACCGCCCGCTTTCTTCACATCCTCCACCGAATAGCCGGAGCCGTCGAGCGCATGCCGGATCATCGCTTCTTCAGTTTGCGGGAAGTGGTCGCCATAACCGAGTCGCTCGGCGAGTTCCACCATGATCAGGTAGTCGTTCCTCGCCTCCCCGACGGGCTCGATGAGTCTCTCTCTCAATCGGAAGATCGGCCCGTAAACCATGTAGGAGTCGATCTCGAACATGGTGGTCGCCGGCAAAACGACATCGGCGTAAGCAGCGTCCGCGGTCAGTTGCCGGTCGATGCACACCAGAAAATCCAGCTTCGGCAGAGTATCGTGCCAGATCTGAGTCTGCGGCCAGGAGGTCAGAATGGATGCGCCATGGACGATCAGTCCCCGGATCCTGTAAGGATCCGATTCGAGAACCGAGTCGACGAGGCCGCTTGCATGCGACTCCCCGCGATAGTCGCTATAGATCGGGAATTTGTGACGCGCCACCGCCCTTTCGATGTCGGGGTTTGCCACGTTCGTTGATCGATTGATCGGGAAGTGGGTGTCACGCATCGCGAGCCCGATCCCGCCGGGTACGTCCAGATGTCCGGCAAGCGCGAATAGAGTGAGCACCGCTCGGATAGCCTGAATGCCGCTGTCGGAATATTCCAACCCGGTGTACATGAGCGGACATGCACCGGTGGCGTTGCAGATACGTCGTGCGAGACTCCTCACCGTCTCGGCGGGCACCCCTGTGATCCGCTCTACCACCTCCGGGCCGAAGTGTTGCACATACTGCGCGAGTTCGTCGAACCCGTGGCACCATTCGTCTGCGAGCCTCTCGTCGTACAGTTCTTCCTCGATCATCACAGAGATCATTCCCAGAGCAAGCGCACCGTCTGTCCCCGGCCTGATGGGAATCCATTCCGCGTTCGTTCTGCCTACCGTCTCAGTCCTACGCGGATCGATCACCACCACCGCTGCGCCGCGTTGCGCCGCGGCTTCGAGTCGGTACATGTCGAGGGGCGGAGAGTCGGTGACGGGATTTGCGCCCCACACGACGAGGAGGTCCGAGTTTTCGATGTCGGAGAACATGTTGACGAGCATCCGGCCCATTGTCACGTGTGGAGCGATCATCGCGAACGACACGTAACACAGCGCGCCGACTCCCATGGTGTTCGGCGAGCCGAAGGGAAACAGAACGTTGGACGCGGACGATACCGCCACGTCTTTGGGTTGGAACATGTCACACAGCGAGAGTTCGAATGCCCCACGCCCCGTGTAGATCGATACGGCTTCAGGGCCGGACTCGCGCTTGATGGTCTGGAGATTCTCGACGATTGCGTCGTACGCCTCGTCCCACGAGATCCGCTGGAACTCGAAAGTGCCCTTGGGCCCGATTCGGCGTTGTGGGTAAGCGAGGCGGTGTTCGGAGTGAACAATCTCCGGTGCATGTTCACCGCGCCGGCAGATCATGCCGAGAGGATGTCCTTCATCGGCCACGATGCTCACGAGCCGGCTTCCCTCGACACCGACCTCAACCCAGCAGCCAGCCGGACAGATCCCGCATATTCCTTTGCGCTTTTCGGTTGCGCCTTCGTGCGTCGTCATCGCCGCCGCCGTACTCTAGTTGTGGAGACGTTTCTCAGTGGAAACGTGTCCGCGGATCACGTTTGTGAGATCTTCTTCCCGTTTACGATACACAATGGCAAGGCACGTCGCACGCGTCTACGTTCGCGTCCGCCGGGACAGGTTGCGTGGAGAGGGCTCGCTCAGCGGAGCATGGACATCTCGAGAAATCACGAGCATTTCGCTACCGCCTTCAGCCCTGCAACAGCCTAACTCATGATCGATCCACACTCAGCAGTGAGCGGAGTAAGACCTCGCCACCGTGTGTTACATCTTTGGGGCCGGTGTGCTCCTCCCGTGAATGGCTCACACCACCGACTGATGGCACGAAGATCATCCCTGTCGGGGCTATCCTCGCAAGGTTCTGGGCGTCGTGCCCCGCTCCGCTCGGCATGAAACAATGTTTCAGATCGATCTCCTTCGCCGCGCCGGAGATTGCATCCTGGATCGCCGGATCGGTGAGTACTCCTGGTAATGAATGATCCAGCTCGGTTTTGACAGTGGTGCCGAACTTCGCTGCACACTCATTCAGCTCGGGTTCTAGCATCGTCCAAACGGCGTCGATCTTTGCCATCTCCAAGTCGCGCAGCTCCACGGTCAGTTGGACGCTACCGGGAATCACGTTCGGTGCCCCCGGGTAGACACATAGTTGACCGACAGTTCCAACCTGCGATCCGGAAACCGATTTCACAACACGATCCACTGCCAGTACAGATTCACTGGCTGCGAGCAACGCGTTCTGGCGCCGGTTCATGGGTGTGGTGCCGGCGTGGTTGGGAGTGCCCGTGAAAGTCACGTCGTAGTGACGTATTCCCACAATTCCGGTGACCACCCCAATGTCGACGCCCTCGGACTCAAGTCTTCCACCCTGCTCTACGTGCAGCTCCAAGTAGGCGGCGACCTCCGCCTCCCGACTCCGAGCATCAGCGATCCGAGCACGGTTGCCGCCCAGGCGCTCTATGCCCTTTCCCAATGTCATTCCGTCGGCGATGATCTTATCCAGCTCAGCTTGCGGCAACTCTCCGATGAACCCACGACTGCCTGACAATCCTCCCTCTTCGTCTGACCACACAGCCACCTCGAGAGGGTGGCGAATTGTGTGTCTGTTCGCCTCCAACGTTTGTGCAACCTCTATGGCCGCTAATACGCCCAAAGCACCGTCGAACGCGCCGCCATCGGGCACGGTGTCGATGTGGGAACCCATCAGAATCGCGGCTGCGTCTTTGTCTGTTCCCTCCCGTCTTCCGAAGATGTTTCCAACCGCATCAACCCTGACCGCAAGCCCCGCACCTCGCATTAGTTCCTTCACGAACTCTCTGGCTTCAATGTCTGCCTCGCTGAACGCAACCCGACTCAATGCTCCGTCAGGTGTGCGACCGATCTGGGAGAGTTGCTCGAGGTTGTGGTGCAGGCGGCTGGAGTTGATTCTCATGTGACTCATGGATTGGCCTCATTGGCTTGGCGGAACCAGCAGCATTGATGATACATCTGTAGCATAAGCGGCATAAGCGGCACGGGAGGGACGGGCGGCAGGGTTGCAGGGACACCCTAAATGCACCCTGCACCTTCTGCGATTCGGCACCAAAGCACCTAGCGCAGCAACGCGCCGCGGCGTTAGCATTGGTCCCATGCCTGAGACGTCACAGCGGGTTACCCGCCTGAAACGCGCAGCCGCCTGGACCGCAATCGTGTATTTCATCGCCATGGCGATCGCGCTCACATTCCCGGGCATAATACCGTTCAATACGATCCGACCATTTGTCTTCGGGATCCCGTTCGTGTTTGCGTGGTATATCCTGTGGATCCTCGGTGCCCTGAGTGTGTTTGTATTCCTCGACAAGGTATTCCGCGAGTGACCGACTGGCGCGTGGTCGTGACAGTCGTGGCGCTCTATCTGGTCACAAATTTGATGGTTGGCCTGCGGGCCGGCTCGCGCAGTTCGGATACGGTGGCGGGCTATGTTGCGGGGGATCGGGATTTCGGCGCCGTCGTGATGTATTTCATTGCCGGCGCGACGATGTTCTCCGCATTCGCGTTCCTCGGTGGTCCGGGATGGGTGTTCAGCCGCGGATCCGCGGCCTTCTATATTCTCGCCTACTCCACGTTGGGTGTGGCCCCGTATTTCGCAATCGGGGTGTGGGCTGCACGTGTCGGCAGGAGGCACGGATACGTCACCCAAGCTTCCATGCTGGCGCACCGGTTCCAGAGCCGTTGGGTAGCCGTTGTCGCTGGAGTGGTGAGCGTCATTGCCATAATCCCCTACGTAACGCTGCAGATGAGTGGTGCTGGCATCGTGCTGGAGCAAGTGACCGACGGTCGTATCGCCCGGCCAGTGGGTGCCGCCATCGCCTATGGGATCGTGTTGCTTTATGTGTGGCGGAGCGGTGTGATGGGTGTGGGCTGGACCAATGTATTTCAGGGCGTCTTCATGGTCGTCATTGCATGGACGTTGGGTCTCTACATCCCTTACAAACTGTATGGCGGGATCGGGCCGATGTTCCAGCAGTTGGAGACACTCAGGCCAGAACTGCTGACGGTTCCCGGGTTGGATGGCACCGGCAATCCATGGACGCCAGTCGGCTACTCATCGGCCATACTGATCTCCGCAATCGGTGTTTGGATGTGGCCGCACCTCTTCATGAAGGCGTTCGCGGCAAAAGACAACAACACAATCCGCCGAACCGTGGTTCTGTTCCCAACGTTTGCACTCTTTCTTTTCCCACTCTTCCTGGTCGGGTTTGCCGGAGTGATGTATGAATCGGCGCCGGCAAATGCTGACGCCATAATGCCCCATATAGTGTTGACAACCGGCTTGCCCGCCATCGTTGTTGGGCTCTTCTGTGCCGGTGCGCTAGCCGCCTCGATGTCTACCGGAGACGCCCTGGTTCACGGCGCGGCCTCCATCGCGGTAGAAGACGTCTACTCCGGCGTGCGTGACACAAAGATGGACCAGCACTCCAAACGGACATTCATCAGGTGGGTTGCGGTGTTCGTTGGCGTGATCGCATATGTCATCGCTTTGGACACCAACCTCTCTCTAGTAGCCATCCTGTTGCTGGCGTACGGAGGTGTGGTTCAACTAGCCCAGCCG
>JBDGYW010000254.1:0-8400 GCA_039588935.1 Gemmatimonadota bacterium
ACCGTGAACTCGCTGTCATCGGACTCGAGACGACCGTTGAGGAACCCACGGACCCACTTCCAGACAGGCACCCATTCCGCTCCACCGAGAACATGAATGTGCGCTCCAGACGGAAGAGGAGCCGCCAATAGATGCTCGACGCGGGGATTGGCTATCAGGATACGCATTTCACGGTCGAGTGCGACAACACCGGTCGCCACATTCTTCAGTACCGATGCCGTTCGCCTGCGCGCTGCCTCGAGCGCGGACTGACTGCGATCGATATCCTTGGCCATGCGTTCAAATGCTTCCACAACAGACACAAACTCAGTAGGCACCCCAGGATCGAATGGCGGTAGGCGCTTGCCGCTACCGACCGCCACCGCAGCATCACGGAGAGAGCGAACGGGATAGGCCAAGGACCGAGCTGCGATTGCAGATAGGAGAACTGCCGCGGCAAGTCCAACGAGTGTCGAAAGCAACAATCCGTACAGCAGGTCCTCTTGCTCAGTGAGTATGTCTCGAACATCCACGAGACGAGGTACAGCGAGAGTCGCTTCTGAATCTTCGAGCCCCCGGAAGTTTCGGTACCCCATTCGTGTCGCGTGCCCACCCACCAGCACGTTCAGGGTAACCTCAGGTTCATCACTCAACTCCGAACTGTGATACACACCGGGCGGCATGAAGTGATCCACGAGTCCGAGCTCAGCAAGCACTGCCGGGCTGGCCTGCCGCAAGACTCCGCTGTCGTACCAAATCAGATCGGTGTTCAAACCGCGCGCGAGATCTGTCAGACGCTGCCGCAATTCTCCCTGCTCAGCATCAACGAACTGGCGTGCCGTTCCAGCTGCATCACTCAGCGTCTGGCTTATCAACAGATCTCGACTGCGCACCGCATCGCCGCGCAGGCGCTGCACCGTCCATGCCGCATACCCAAGCGTCGGCAGCATGAAGAATCCGGCGAGAACGAGAGTGAGCCGCGCCCGATAGGAGCGTATTGCTACCAAGCCACGAATGCCCGGTGGCATCGTAACCTTGCCCATCAACGCTTCTCCAAGAAACCACAGCAGTCCTATCAAGAGAACGTTCCACACCAGAACCAGAGCTCCGCGAACCAAGGATCGACCCATCCCACCCAGCGGCACCTGGATTCGGAGCGTGAAGCGCACGCCCTCCTGCAGCTCGAGTGTATTTACGCCACGCACTGTCCATCCATCTCTCCGCCAACTCACCCGACCTTCGTCATCAAACTCCGTGGACAACTCGCCGGCCGACATCTCGAATGGTGCTGTGACGCGGCGTTCTCCTCGTAGGAAGCGGGCCAACCGCGAGGGTTCGATCAACCTCGAGCGAGGCCCCACGCCAACTGTCAGAACCGATCCATCGGGAAACGGCACGGCCGCAAGATAGATGACACCCGCAGGCTGGTTTACTCGCGTCACCTCTATCGAGTTGTGGTGATCTGTAGCGATCATCTGAAGCAACTCGGAACTCAAATCGAGATCCGCGAGGTCGAGCCTCGCCAACTGCTCCGCCTCCGGACCCCAAGATGCAAGCACAGCCGGGTAGTGCTGCTGACTCAAAAACGAGTGACGCCATAGCGCGTAGAGTTCGGCTGTGGTGCGCGGCACCCCGCCCTCCAGCAGTGCTTCGCCGAAACGGTCAAGATACCCCATCGGGACAGCGTCACCGCCCTTGACCCGCCCAGCGTCCCGCTCAGCCAACAAGAGGCGACCCTCGACGACTGCGCCCCAGGTGAGCAGAGCGGCACCCGCACCGGCCACCACGGCTACGGTGGTTACCCTGCGAAGTCGCGGCGCGGGTAACACAGCCAAGAGGATCGCAGGAAGCCAGAGGAATGCATACCAGAGCGGCCACCCTCCAACTGGATTCCAAAGGTACAGGCCCAGAATAGAAACACCGAAAACCAGAACGCTCGCGGCCCATGCCGACCACGCAGGAGCTGAGATCTCGCTCCGTCCACGAACGAGAAAACCAGTGGCGAGCAAAACAACCGCACTGGCTACAGTGAGCGTTGTCTCCCAGGTTAGCCAAAGGGTGACTCCAATACCACTGCTTGGTGGAGTGATTCCGTTGGCGAGCGATGCCATCGCGAAAGGTGAGGAAAGAACCAACCCGGTTGCTACCAACAAGCCGAACCAATGTCGCGGTAGTCCCCAACGCGAGATGGGGACTAATGCCACCACGCAGAGGCTGGACAATACGAACAGGGCCCCTGCGGAAGCCGAGAAAGGACCCAGTACATCCAAGTAGTAGGTTGCCTCGGAGAAGACGCCACCAAACCCTATGCGATTCCCGGCAGGCGTAAACACGATGAGGGCGCCGATTCCTGCAGCGCCAATCCAGCGAATGAAAACAGGTGCCGCCAGAGTAAACACCATCAACGTCAGCAGAACGCCGAACGCAACCAAACGGCCTCCCGCCGAATTCACCTCCAACTTGAGATCGCCTTGTGCAGGCGGAATCACTTCCACGCTGAACAAGGTGTCGGTCCCCAACGTATAATCGAAGATACCCGCCGTCCCCTCCGGCACAGCCCATGTCGGGTAAAACTCGAGTCCGGCGCCAGTTCGGCGCGAGAAGCGTTCGGCTACGGTCTCAGCCCTGTCGGGGACAGCGCTGTCTGCCCAGAGAACAACCTGGCTCATGCCGATTCGGCTGCCGGCCTGGCGCTGAGCTTCCAACAACACGTAGAATTGGGTGATGCGCGCCGAAACACCTTCAGTGCCGAATGCCGGTGCCACGCGGTGGCGACCAGCCCAAGCGACGGCTAATCCCGACGTGTCGAACACTGAGGCTCCGCATTCAGGGCCACCTTGCTCGATAGACGACTCTAGCCGCGCAAATGCGGCGGCCGGAGATACCCCATCCACGCCCGCTGCGGAGTCGGCAATCGCTCGTACCAACTCGACGCTCGAGTCTAGCATTTCTCCCAACACGTTGCCCGCGGAACTGAGGATTTCTTCCTTGAGATCAGGCCATGCAGTTTCGACTCGCCTTACCTTCCACGATGCATCGATGGCTACGGAGGATGTGAACAACCCGACACCAGCCACCATCAGGAGCGTCACACGTCGCGACCAGATGAAAAAGACGACTGAGCAAACACCGATACTGCCCGCCAGCAGTGCCCATCCCAAAGCGGGGGCAACCAGCCAAATGCCCATCGCAAGGCACTGAAGGACGACAAAGAGCTGAGGATGGAAAAGCCTCCTGGCTCCTCGGACAGTTCCATCGAGCATCAACGTAATCCCTTGTTGCTCAAGTATTTACCGCCTTCCGACGTTGCTCTCCACATCCGGCGGGATCCGCGATTGATAATCCCTGTGGGCACCACAGAGCAACACGGTCCCCACCTTCCCCTCGGGTGCGACACCACGATCGTGGAGCGTCTGTCCGACGATCTCTCTCGAGAATTCGGAGTACTTCGGGCTCCAACCATAGAATATGGCGTAAACGCCGCCACTTTGTTGCCTTTTCCTGGTGCCGCGACATTGAGCGGGAAAACTTTGCATCGCGTGATGAACGACTTGATCGGATCCTGGGAAGCCGGCGGTTTCGAACAATTCGTGATCATTACGGCACATGGCCAGGAACCTCACCAAGAGGCGCTGTGCACGATTCACACACGGCGAGCGACTGTTCGTACGGTAGACATCTTCGGTGTGCCACTCGATGGCCTCTCGGCAGACGCTGAGGTGCCAAGCCACGGTGGCGAACTGGACACATCACTTCTCCTATTCGTCGATGCGAAGTTAGTGAGCCTCAAGCGCGCCGTTGACTACTCCCCGAGCAAGAACACTGTCCGCCGCTACAATCGTGGCTCATCAGCAGCGATTCCGGAAGACAGCCCCGGATCCTTGGGACATCCGAGCCTGGCGTCGACCGAAAAGGGCGAACGGCTGTATCTTTACATCTACGAACGGATCGCGACCCGGGTATTCGGCCGCGCCAATGGGAAAGAGTAACCCCGAACGATCCGAACATGACACTCATTCGACGCCGGTGCGCTTCGCGCATCACAATGTTGGCGGTCTTTCTCGGAATGACCGCACAACCACAACCGGTAGCGTCGCAGGATCGCTTGCTCGACAGAGCGATTCTTTTGGTCAGTCGTGGTGCGAACGTGATCGGCCGCGAAGAGTTCACACTCCATCGAGGCCAACCGTCCGAGACCGGCGCCGGCTTTTTGGGCACAGGTTATACGGTGTCGGCCGCCGCCTACTATCCGTCGAGTCGTTCTTACGCTTCTGCCGCATCCATTGTCCAGTTCAGTTCCGATTCCCAACCATCCAGCGCACGGTTGGATCTAGATGGGAGTGGCCAGCCAACCACTTTCGTTGATTTCACCGTACGGCGAATCACGGTCCGCAACCGCACGTCAGCGGGGGAATCAGCCGGCCAATACCCACGGTCCGAACGGGTGCTGCTGGTAGATGACTCCTTCCTGTCGGTATTCATCCTGCTTCCCGGCGCAGCTTCAGGATCTGTGACACTCTTCTACCCACGTACCGGACGCAGCAGCCAAGCGCCATTGGAAGACCACGGGACCGAAGCCACAATGGTGGCAAACGACGAGCGCCAGCTGAAGCACTTTACGCTGGGCGCTGGCGCGCTCCTTCGACACCTCTGGTACGATTCCCGAGGACGTTTGATCAAGATCGAGATCCCTTCCGACGACTTGACCGCCATCCGGTCTTCGCGCAACTGAACACAGGGCCGTCTGACACCTTGGAACTTGGTTCATTTTCGCCTAGAATACGTCTCGCTCAGAAACGTCTCGGGATGAAACCTTCGCCCCAAGGTCGTCGTACGAGTGAGTGGACCGCGTAACCCCATATCTCAGAAGGTCAAAAAATGAAACGCTCAGCAATCGCGCTGATGGCCGCGGTGGCCCTCGGCGCACCGTCCGCAATGATGGGGCAACGCCCTGCGCTGCCATCTGTACCACAATCGCTGTCGCTCAGGGACGCCGTCGAGATGGCGGTGCGCTACAATCCGGCCCACCGGCAAGCGGCAAACGACCATGGTCCAGCCGCTTGGGGCGTGCGCAATGCGTTCGCCTCGTTTTTGCCGTTCGTATCTGTAAATGGCGGAGCGGGCTACACGGGTCCCGGTAGCCAACAGTTCGCGGGAGGAATTGCGTTTGAGCAATCCTCCGGCACGATCGGTTCCCAATACAGCTTGAACTTGAATATGAGTCTTGACGGCCGGACTCTTATGCAACCCGGGCTCGCGAGGGCGCAGCTCAGGGCTGCAGATGCCTCAATCGAGAGTTCAGAGATCAACCTCGAGTCGGCAGTTCGGCAGCAATATCTAGCGGTGCTTCGAGCACAGGCACAAGAGGAAGCCGCAGAGGTACAGGTCACCCGCAACGAAGAGTTCCAGCGACTCGCTCAGGCCCGCTACGAGGTCGGCCAGAACACGATGCTGGACGTGCGTCAGGCGCAAGTGGCGCACGGGCAAGCGCGCGTGGCCCTGCTGCAAGCCGAACAGTTGGTGACAATCGAGAAACTTGGTCTCTTCCAACAGATGGGAGTGCCGGCACCCGACGATCCAGCAACAGTAGTGTTAACGGACACGTTTCCGATTGTGGATCCTTCATGGACGCTATCGGGCCTATTAGACGACGCACAGGCATCGAATCCCGACCTGCTGACCCTTCGCGCCCGTCAGTCCGCCGCAAACGCAAACTCACGCGCCGTTAGGTCGGACTGGCTGCCGCGGCTTTCGTTCTCCGCAGGATGGTCCGGGTACACATTCCAATTCACGAATCCGGACGCAATGGCTGCAATCTCGGTCTACAGTGCAAGGCAGTCGGCCACATCAAACTCACTTGCCTGCAACTTCCAGAATGATCTGATTGCTGGGTTGGCCACGCCGACAGTCAGCCCGCTCGACTGTTCGGGGTTTGCCTTCACCTCCGCTGATTCGGTTGGATTGGTGCAAGGCATTCGAGATGCGAATCAAGCGTTCCCGTTTGACTTCACGAGGCAGCCATTTTCCGCGAGAGTGGGTATCTCGTTGCCGATCTTCACCCAGTTCAGCCGCCCCATGCAGAACGCACAGGCCTCAGCCCAGGCCGAGGACGCCCGGGAGTTTGTGCGTGCAAGGGAACTCGATGTCCGGACTGCGGTGACGCGAGCCTTCTACGGCATGCTCGCCGCTCGCGAGGCCATCGAGATTCAGGAGCAAAACCAGATTGCGGCAGATGAAGGCCTGCGGCTCGCAACGGAGCGGTACCGGGTCGGGTCCGGGACCTTCTTTGAATTGCTGGACGCGCAGCTGGCATCACAGAATGCGGACCGCGATTACATAAATGCGATCTACTTCTATCACGAGTCCATAGCGACACTTGAATCGGCGGTCGGGAGGCCGCTACGGTAACAAACCGGAAAGGGATCCATGTCAGGACGCAAGAAGCTGACGATCGGCGGCGTGGGAGCCATCGCGTTAATAGCGGTGATAGGGCTCAACGCCGCCAGGGGCGAAGGAGCTACATCCGTTCGACTGGAGGCCGTTGAACACCGGTCGCTCGTTGCCACAGTCACAGCGAGTGGTCAGATCGAGCCTACCAGGAAGGTCGATATCAGCGCAGACATTACAGGGCGGATAATCGATCTCCCAGTTGAAGAAGGTGACTGGGTGGAAGCCGGTCAGTTGCTGGTCCGCATCGATCCCTCACAGTACGAGGCAGGTGTAGCGCGTTCCCAGGCCGGTCTGGCATCCGCACAGGCCTCGGCACTTCAAGCGCGCGTGAATCGCGACCAGGCTGAGCGTGCGCTGAACAGGTCTCTCGAGCTTAAGGAGCGGGATTCGACGCTCGTCTCTGAAGAGCAGCTTGAGACGGCCCAAACGAGCTTCGAGGTCGCGGAAGCCGTGGCTAATTCTTCCGAGCATCAGGTCGAGCAGGCTCGCGCCATGCTCCAGGAAGCTCAGGAGCAACTCAACAAGACCATCCTCAGGGCCCCAATGCCCGGTCAGGTGACCCGACTTGCTGTTGAAGCGGGAGAGGTGGCCGTTCCCGGCTCGTTCTCCCGTGAGGTAGGTCTCCTGATGACCGTCAGCGACCTGTCAGAGATTCAGGTGAACGTGCGTGTGGACGAGACGGACGTGGTTCGACTGCATGTCGGCGACTCCACCGAGATCGAGATTGATGCATACCCGGACACAGCATTTACCGGACGGGTCACCCGGATCGCACAGAGCGCAGTCCGGACTGCCGCCGCTGGCGCTGGCGACCAAGCTGTGGATTATGACGTCGAGATTACGATGGACGATCCACCCACGGATATCCGTCCTGACCTTTCGGCCACTGCCAAGATCGTGACAGCCACACGTGACAGCTCTTTGAGCATCCCGATCATTGCGTTGACGGTTCGCGAGCACACGCCGATCTCAACCGAAACAGCACCGCAAGACACGACGGAAACGGAAACCGAAGGCGTGTTCATCGTCGTAGACGGTTTTGCACAGTTTCGACCCGTCATCGTCGGCATTGCGGGAGAAGAACACTTCGAAGTACTCGAAGGTCTCTCCGCGGGTGACACGATCGTGGCAGGTCCTTATCAGACGATTCGTGACCTCGACGATTCCACAGCAGTCACAGCGACGGGTGGATCGACTGGAGAGGAAGGAAACGGATGAGTGAGAACACGCTGATCCGCGTGCGCGACCTGAGACGAGAATACGCCATGGACGCCGAAACAGTGCAGGCGTTGCGCGGAGTGGACATAGACATCCGGCTGAACGAATACGTTGCGATCATGGGGCCGTCCGGATCGGGTAAGTCCACACTGATGAACATCCTCGGGTGCCTCGACACGCCAACGGCCGGGATGTACTGGCTGAACGGCGTGGAAGTCTCACAGGTGAGCGACGATGGACTGGCGAGGGTCCGCAACCGCGAGATAGGCTTTGTCTTCCAAACCTTCAATCTCCTTCCAAGGGCTACCGCGCTGCACAACGTCGAGTTGCCTCTCATCTACGCGGGCGTAAAGGCAAGTGTAAGGCGCAAGAAGGCCTCGGTGGCGCTCGAACGTGTCGGCCTTGCTGACCGCATGGCGCACAAGCCCAGCGAACTATCAGGCGGGCAGAGGCAACGAGTCGCAGTTGCGCGCGCACTAGTGAACGAACCCAGCATACTCCTGGCGGATGAGCCCACCGGCAACCTCGACTCGACAACGAGTCAGGAGATTATGGGAGTCTTTGCGTCTCTTCACCAGCAAGGGCAGACGGTCATCGTAGTCACCCACGAAGCGGACGTCGCCAGGCACGCTGAACGCGTGATCACGTTGCGCGACGGTTCGATCCACAGCGATACCATGCAAGAGGCCGCTTAGCATAATGCCTGTCTGGGAGGCCGTGCGGCTCGCGCTCCGAGTGATCTGGGCTCAAAAG
>JBDGYW010000255.1:0-8395 GCA_039588935.1 Gemmatimonadota bacterium
TGCACCCTTCGAGTTTCTGGTTGCCCTCATGCATGTTTTTTTGGTGGGCAACCGCTTCTTCTCTCGTTGCGGGTCGAGAGGTCTTATGTCGTTTGTGGGATTATTCAGCTCTCAACGCTACCAGCGGATCCACTCTTGTTGCCTTGAGTGCAGGTACGATGCAGGCCGACGTCGCGGCGATTCCCAAAACCGCCAACGCAACCGCGAACGTCATCGGGTCGCGCGCATCCATGTTGAACATGTAACTCTGCAAGACGCCCGCCGTGGAGTACGCGCCCAATACCCCCACTCCTAGTCCAACGGCCGTTGTGGTCAGGCCCCGTTTTACTACAAGCTGCATGATTCGTTTTTGATCGGCGCCGAGCGCCTTGCGGATGCCTAGTTCACGGATTCGCTGAGCTACAGCGTACGCCATCACGCCGTACACGCCTATGATAGCGAGTATCATCGAGGCCAAACCGAACACGACCAGAAGCAAAGTGCGGAACCGCGGTTCCGACACAGCGTTCGACAGGAGATCTTCGAGTGGCTGCACGGCATAGAGCGCCACCGTCGGGTCCATGGAGCCCATCAGGCGTCTGATCGACGGTGCCAACTGAATTGGGTCCCGGTCGAGGCGCACCAGCATGTCCATGCTTCGAGCCGAGCTGGCCGCATACGATCTATAGATCCTGGGCTCAATGCCGGAGTGGAATTCGCCAGCTCCCGCACCGCGGTGACGAACATCTGCCACGACTCCCACAACTGTGTGCCAAACGCTGTCGATTTTCACCCTTCCACCCAAGGCGCTCCGTTGGTTCCAATAGTGCTGCGCCAGGTATTGATTGATCACGATCACAGGCGGTCCGGATTGGTCGTCGCCCGCCGTGAAGTTACGTCCCTCCAAAACAGGAGTCCCAAGAGCTTGGAAGTAGCCCGTACTCACCTCAAACGCCTCGGGCTCCAATGTCTCACCTGAACCAGGCGTATATCCTTCGATCTCAACGTCCGTCGAATGGTGCCACCCGGTTGCGGGGAGGTAGAGCGCAAGGCCTGCCGACTCCACGCCCGGCATTGCGCGTATGCGTTCCAGCAACTCCTGATAGAAGACCTTTCCCTCCTCAGCCGTGGGGTAGCGCAATCTCGGCAAGGAGGTCTCGAAGGACAGCACGTTCCGAGGATCGATGCCGTTCTCGACGTTGAGAAGACTCAAGAAGCTCCTGACCAGCAGTCCTCCGCCAGCCACCAGGACGAGGGCAAGGGCCAGTTGTGCCACTACGAGCCCGTCGCGCAGCCGCCCGTGCCGGATTCCGCCCGATGACCCACGGGTTCCTTCGTTGAGGCGCGTCGACAGGTCGATGCGTATCGCACGGAATGCGGGCATCAAGCCTATTCCAACTCCCACGACGACAGCAACCGCCAAAGTGAAGAGCAGCACCCCTCCATCGATACCGATTTCGCCTTTGCGAGGGATCGATGACGGCGCAATGAACAAAAGGAGGGTGGCCAGAACGTACGCCACTCCGATTCCAACCACCGCTCCCAACATGCTGATGATTGTGCTTTCGGTAAGCAGCTGTTGCGCGAGCCGTCTCGGGCCTGCCCCGAGAGCAGCGCGCACGGTGTGCTCGTGCTCCTGGCTTGTTGCGCGAGTAAGCATCAGGTTCACGACGTTGACACACGCGATCAGCAGGACAGCTGCCACGGCTCCCATGAAGATGAGGAGAACGGGTCTCGCATCGCCCACGAAGTGGTTGCGGAGTTCTGTCATTGCAACGCCGTACGAACTGCGCGAGCCGTCCCGGTTCTCGAGTTCGAGGGTTCGGCCTTCCAACATCGCCGTTGCTTGCTGGACCGTCAGGCCGCGTCCCAACCGCCCGACCACCTCATAGTTCCGCGAGCCGGGCCCACGGCTCGCTCTTGCCAGTGGAAGCCAGAATTGGGCATCCGAATTGGGGAAGGCAAAACCCCGGGGCATCACGCCCACCACCGTGTGCGGAACCTCTCTCACCTGAACGGTTGTGCCAATGGCATCGTTCCTTCCTCCAAACAGGCGTTGCCACAGGCCATAGCTCAACACGATGGCCCCCGGGCTGTCAGGTACGTCCTCCTCTTCGACGAACCAACGCCCCATGGTGGGCTGTACACCCAGCACTCGAAACACGCTGGCCTCAACGAGGGTGCCGGGCAGACGTTCGGTACCGGAACCAAGATTGAAGTCGTAGGTCCAGGCGTCGTCATAGATGCCAATGTCATCGAAGACATCGGCGGTGATCCGACTCCACTGTTGGTAGCTCGGGTAGGTAGTCGATACTCGACGGTGAGCCAGACTGCCCCCGTCCATCGATGCCCACGCCGCACGCGTTTCGGCATCCACCGGGCTGAATTTCAAGACGGTGAGTTGGCCCGGCTCCGCGTACTCCAACGGGTGAAGCAGAACCGTGTTCACGACGCTGAAGATTGCCGTCGTGGCGCCGATGCCGAGTCCCAACGTCAACACCGCGGCAGCTGTGAATCCCGGTTTTCGTGCCAATGAACGGCCTACATAACGAGCATCTTGCCAGATGCCGGCCAGGAGCGCCCCTCGTCTTGTCTTCTTGTTCAACCCGAACGCTTGCCTGCCAACCGACCACAGGTTGGAGTACGCCGTCCGTGCGATCTCCCGCAACGGTGACTCACGACTGGCGGCCGCTTTCTCCAGGTCTGTCACGAAGTCAGTGGCGCTGTCCGGGCGGTCGTCCGGGTCGATTGCCATCGCCCGTTCGACGACCGTTGCGAGCTTCCTCGATATATGAGGCGCACCCGACCTCAGGTCGGGGACGGTCTCACGAAACCTCTTCGACACTATTTCCATCGTGTTGGTGCCGGTGAACGGTTTCTCGCCCGAGAGCATCTCGTACACCATGCATCCCAGGCTGTATACGTCGGACCGACCATCGAGTTGCTGTTCACCGGTGGCCTGTTCCGGGCTCACGTACGCAGGAGTGCCGGCGGATGAATCGATGTCCTTTCTCTTTCCCCACTCCAGGACTTCGGCGTGAATTGCTCGAGAGATGCCGAAGTCTGCCACGTAGGCGTGGTCCTCCGACAGCAAGATGTTCTCGGGCTTCACGTCGCAGTGGAGCATCTGTCGATCGTGAGCGTGTGTAAGGGCTGCGGCAACGCCGCGTGCGATCCTCAATGTCTCCTCGACTGTTAGTCGCTTGTCCCTGTTCAGCCGATCCCTCAATGAGCCGCCACGTATGTAGGGCATCACGTAGAACGGGCTCCCGGCGCCCTGGCCTGAGTCGTGGAGCCCGAGTATGTGGTGGTGCTCGAGTCTGGCTGTGTACCGGGTTTCTTTCAGGAACTGGTCGACTCCGATTCCGCTCACCGCCTCCGGCGAGACGACCTTCAACGCGACGAGCCGACCGTGTTTGATGTCGCGTGCGAGGTAGACCGTTCCCATTCCGCCCTGACCGAGTTCTTTCTCGATCAGGTACGACTCCGCTATGGCGGCCTGGAAGTATGCGTCCGTTCCGCCCGTGGGTCCCGACTCAATCTCAAACAACTCGTCGAACTGAACGGCGAAGACCTCGAGGAGCCGCTCGCGCGTCTTGGGTGAGGGAAACGGGTGTTTACCGTTTACGATCTCAGACCAATGACCCCGCGAGATCCCGAGCTTGATGGCCCAGTGATTCTGGCTCAGGTTGCTCTGAGCCAGCAGTTCCAGCAGTCGTTGCTGTTTGAGCCTTACGCGCACTGGGTAGCTCCGTGCATGAGGTTCTGTTTCCCTAAGATATTGCCCATTCGTCAAAATGCTGCAGAATGTTTCCCCCAGCGTGGGAAAAGTGTTCTAGATCGTTCGATTTGGCGGTGGGAGCTTCAGAACTCATGTGACCCGGTCCTTTCAATCAGGGTCTATCCACCAAAGACCTAGTTCTCGTTAGTGACGGTGGCCTCAGCTTTGGGCTCCTAGAGGAAATCGTTGATGGGAGGGTTCAGGTGATACGATTTTTGGCATGCACGTTTGGACTCACGACAATGGCGGCTGCCTGCGGAGTGACGGATCCTCCTGATGGCTTTCCGGTTGCATGGATGGTTCAGGGCTGCTCGCCGGTAGACGGGCCGGCAGTTGACCTGTATATGGCTGGAACCGAGCCCCCGGACGAGACTCAGCAAACCTATCCGCACATCCGGATTTCAATCGATGTTGGCGCAGATGAACTGTCAGGCAATTCGTTCTCAACCAGGAACGACCCGACTCAGATCTTCCGGATGCAGCGGTGCACCGGTGAAGGCCAGTGTGTCGCTGCCTCCGAAGCCGCCGTCGAGTTCAATGACAATGGTGGGTCAACTGTCGAGTATAGCGGGATCGTGTACCTGACGTTCCCGGATGGTTCGTCGGTGCAGGGGAGTTTCCAGGCCAACCTGCATGCTATGCTGATATTGTGCGGGTGAGTTAGACGGTTGGATACAGTCTAGCGTTCGTGTGTGTTCAACTTGGCATGGGCAGCCTGTAAGGATGGTTTGCACCACTCGCCCCACAATGATCGCTCACACTCCAGCCAGGTGTTGGCGTTCCCGCGATGCTGTTCCAGCACAGCTTTGTGCTGCCTGACCTTTGTAAGACTCGATGAAGGCGTACCGCACCCGGTAACAGGGCGCAACCAATCCCTTGAGGCGAAACTTTAGCTCCCTGATTTTCGTTATATAGACAAAGTGTCTATAGACAGGGTGTGACGATATGAAGGAATTTGAATCTCTACTCCCGTTGAAGCCCGACGTCTTTCTCATCCTCACCATAGTGGCTCGAGGCGAACAATACGGCTACGGCATCATGCAGGAGGCGGAGCAGGTGACGGACGGTCAGGTGCGCCTTCAACCCGGCGCCCTTTACCGTCGCCTCCGCTGGATGCTCGACGAAGGTCTACTCAAGGAACTCGCCGAGCGCCCCGTTCCGGATAGTGGAGACGACGAGCGGCGGCGGTACTACGGAGTAACGAAGCTCGGGCGGGAAGTGGCTCGTGCAGAAGCCGCAAGAATGCGAGGCCTGTTGCGAGCGGCCGAAGGGGCCGGAGTCTTGGAGGGAAAATGACCGAACGGTTCTACAGATTCCTCATCAAGGCTTACCCTCGCGAGTTCCGGCGACGGTTCGAGCGCGACATGGTCCGGGCATTCCGAGACCGGCGTCGGAATGCCGCCCGGGAGCGAAGGATATGGGGCACAGTCGTTTGCGAAACCGGTGCCGCATTTGACGCCGTGCTGCAAGGACTGCTGGAGCGCCTTCGGGAAACGCACGGGCGTTCGCCGCGCTCGAAGACCGTTCACGATCTCCAATCAAACCTGAGAAGCAGCGGCGCTGTGGAAGGACTGCGGAGAAACATTAATTATGCAGTTCGGGCAATGATCAGGATGCCCGGGTTCACAGCTGTTGCAATCCTGACTTTGGGGCTTGGAGTCGGTGCCAACACCGCGATCTTCAGCGTGCTGCACGGAGTGTTGCTGCGACCTCTCGAATACCCCGATGCCGATCGGATAGTGGTGCTCCGCGATCGCGACCGTCGATCGGGCCTGATCAACGACGCATCTGCACCGAACGTTGAGGATTGGAAGACGATGTCCACTTCGTTCCATTCGGTCGCGCTCGTGTGGGGCGGCGCGTGGGCGTTGACCGACGACAACCTGGAGGCAGAACAGGTTGTGGGTGGGAGGGTCTCGGCCGAACTGTTCGAGGTGTTGGGCATACACCCGGTGGTTGGCCGTTTCTTTCATCCTGAGGAGAACGTCGGGGATCCCGCCGTTGTGGTGATCAGTGACGGTCTGTGGCGGTCTCGGTTCGGAGCAGACCCGGCTGCTGTGGGGCGTACTCTCACTGTCGATGGGCGTCAACGCACCATAATTGGCGTTCTTCCGCCGGCGCCAATGCCGCTCAACAGGTCCACAGTCGAACTGACGACCATCGAAGGCTCGCATCACATCTGGATTCCGCTCAATGAGGAGAACCAGTGGTACAGAAGCCGTTCCTCACACATGACCCTCGCGACGGCCCGTTTGGGAAACGGCGTGACGATGGCACGTGCGAGGGCCGAGATGTCAGCCATCGCGTTGACGTTGGAGGAACGGCATCCGGAATCAAACACGGGACTCGACGTGGCCGTCCACACTCTGCGCGAGGTGGTGGTCGGCGATGTCCGCTCCGAGTTGATCCTGGTGTTGGGGGCGGTGACGCTCGTCCTGCTGGTCGCGTGTGCGAACCTCGCAAACCTGCTGCTCGCCCGGTCTGTGGATCGGCGTCGCGAGATGGCCGTGCGGGCGGCACTGGGAGCGGGAGGCGGGAGCCTGATGTCTCAGGCTCTCACT
Source organism: Gemmatimonadota bacterium (assembly GCA_039588935.1). Taxonomy (GTDB): domain Bacteria; phylum Gemmatimonadota; class Gemmatimonadetes; order Gemmatimonadales; family GWC2-71-9; genus JBDGYW01. The sequence goes on from JBDGYW010000255.1 coordinate 6,322, forward strand.
GAGGTGGCGGTATTGGGCTTGGCAGGAGCGGCTGTCGGCCTTGGACTCGCCTGGATCGGTACGGAACTCATACTGGATTTCACACCCGGCGATCTTCCTCGGCGCGCGGCAGTGGGACTGAACGGCGTCGTGTTGACCTACACGCTGGTCGTGGCACTTGTCGCCAGCGTTGGATCGGGCCTTTACCCAGCGTGGCGAACGGCGCGGGCCGATTCGCGAGGCGCCCTGCGAGGTGCCCTTGCGGCAGGCGGCAGCCGCGGTGCCTCGTTGGGAGCCGGGCTCAGCGCGCTCCGCGCAGGGCTCGTTGTGGGGCAGCTCGCGCTTGCGGTACTACTGGTCGCAGGGTCGGGTCTTCTGCTTCGCACGCTGGTGGAGGTGAGTTCCGTGGATCCCGGAGCAAGGACCGAAAGGATCCTGTCGGTGCCCTTCTACCTCAGCGGGTCCAACTACGGCGGGGCAGAGGTCAACAGAAATACGCAGGTGGCGATTCGAGAAGCGGTTCGCGCACTCCCCGGTGTCGAAGCCGCCGTGCTCGCATACGACTCTCCAGTTGGAACATCATGGTACGAATCATTCACCGTGGTCGACCGTCCTCCGCCCGCTCCAGGTCAGAGGCCTGTGAGCCGGTTTCGCCCTGTCGGTGCAGGATATTTCGAAACCCTGGATATACCGATCCTCAGAGGACGCACCTTCGTGCCCACAGATCGAATGGGTGCTCCGGGTGCGGTAGTAGTGAACCGCGCCCTGGTGGACCGGTACTTCCCGGGAGAAGAGGCGTTGGGAAAACTGATAACGACAGGAACGCCCCGGGCCAACTTCCCCGAGGCACCTGCCGAATGGACGATAGTGGGCATCGTGGAGAACGTGGGGTTCACCGGGCCGCGTGACGTGTACCTGCCCGCTCTCTACGTGCCTGTCGCCCAGTTCCCCGTCGCGTACCTGCATGTGTTTGCCACTACATCGGTGGAACCGGGCTCGCTGATCGCCTCGGCGCGCGATGCGGTGTGGGCTGTGGATCCGGACCTTCCGCTTCCAAACGTAGCGCCACTATCCGATTCCGTGAAACGCCTGGTGGCTCGCGAGCGTTTCGTGGCAGTTCTCGCTACCGCCTTCGCGGTGGTTGCAGTGGTACTGGCCGGCGCGGGAGTGTACGGAGTCATGAGCTATTCAGTGGCTTCGCGCAGAGCCGAACTGGGGGTGCGGATGGCTTTGGGTGCAGCGCCTCGCAGGGTACTCGCGGGTGTTTTCGGCAAGGCGTTGACACTAGCGACCGGAGGACTCGTGATAGGTGTCGCAGGCGCCGTGCTTCTCGGATTGGGCTTGTCGGGTTTCCTGTACCGAGTGCGTCCATGGGATCCAGCAGTGATAATCGGTGTGCTGCTGGTTTTACTCGTGGTTGCTGGCGTTGCGGTATGGTTGCCGGCCAGACGAGCTGCAGCAACGGATCCCATATCCGTCCTCCGATCCGAGTGACGACTGGACCGTTTGCGCGGTTGTTGGGAGTGCCGCAAGTGACAATGCGATGGCCTTTGCTCCAAAAATCAACCGTAGACCAGCGTATACGAAAACTTCACGAGGATTGACCGTTCCCCGAGAGCGTTGAGGCGGTGTGTGATCGGATCGATGGTCAGTCCCTCGTTATAGATGATGAAGAGATCGCGTCCCTCAGCGAAGTTGTATCGCAATAGGAATTTTCTTTCATGCCCTCTAGGTATTTGGTCCCGAAACGAGTGTGTGCAGAAGCCCATTCGCGCATGGCGGCGTCAATCTGGCGGCTTAACTAGCCGGGGAGGGGTGGTTTCGGTTCACTTTGGGTAGTCAGCAGTTTTTCGAGCGTTGATCGGCACACCGGCGCAACCCAGCTGCCCCCTTAGCGACTGACGCCCGGGGATTCGGGTGTAACTCTAAGCGGAAGCTGTACTAGCGGTCGACTTCCACCGTCTCGGCGGTGCGCGTTGGTGTCGGCGAGAGGTTTCGGTGCGACGTCTTGGGTGCTCTAGAATGCGGTCGATCGTCTTGGGGTCGGTGATGAACGAGACAATGCGCATCCCTTGACCGCACCGAGGACATTCCA
>JBDGYW010000256.1:0-8375 GCA_039588935.1 Gemmatimonadota bacterium
ATCCAGAACCGAGTGATGATCGTGGATCTGCTCCGGCATGGAGACCGCATAGTAGGTGCGGTGGGTGTCCACACGCGAGACGAGAGAGTGCTCGTCTTTAAGGCGAAGGCAGTTATCCTGGCGACAGGCAAGTGTTCACGGCTCTACCCGAGCCTCACGCCGGGATGGATGTTCAACGATCCACACGGCGGCATCCAATCGGGGGACGGTCGCGCCATGGCGTACCGCGCCGGAGCTGAGCTACAGAATGTGGAGATGCCACAACGTCACATCGGGCCCAAGTACTTCGCCAAGTTCGGACAGGCCTCGTGGGTGGGAGTCTTGAAGGACGCAGAGGGAAAACCGGTCGGCACATTCGTAAACAGACCGGATCGCAAGTACGGCGACATGATTTTGGAGGTGAACAAGCTGGTCGCCGAGCAGTACCACTCCGCGGGCAAGGGCCCCCTCTACATGGATTGCACCGACATGTCGGCGGAGGATTTTGAATACATGAATCACTGGATGGAGCATGAAGGTAACATCTCCCTGCTCGACCACATGAAGGACGAACAAATCGATATACGTAAACACCCCATCGAGTTTGCCACCTATCCTCTCCGCGCTGGAGGACTGATCGTCGCCAACGAAAAAGCCGAAACGACGCTCGATGGTCTTTACGCGGCCGGTGACGAGTCATTTGGAGACATCTCTGCGGCTGCGACGTTTGGTTGGATCTCGGGGGAGAATGCGGCATCCACCGCTATGAGAGTGCAGCACACTGGGCTCGAAAGTCTAACCGCGAGAGTGACGGAGCTGGAGGAACTCATCGAGCGGATGAGGACGAGGCGCCAGGGACCTGACTGGAGAGAAACGAACATCGCATTGCAGCAGGTTCTGAGTGACTATGCCGGTATGGTTCGGAACGCGGCGTTGCTAGAGCAGGGGTTGAGTCATCTGCGGCGTATCAAAGAAAAGACGGACCACGAGTTGATTGCGCGGAACTCCCACGAGCTGTGGAGGTGTTTGGAGGTCAGAAATATGCTGGAGATCGGTGAGTTGGTCTTCCTTCTTGCACTCGACAGAAAGGAGACGCGGGGTCTGCATAAGCGCCCCGACTACCCATTCACGGATCCCACGCTCGACAAGGCACATCTGGTTCGCTCGTCCGAGGGAAGACCGCGCATTGAGTGGCGCAGCTACGCGGGAGGTAGATGATGCCGCCAAACATCAACCCCGACTTGTGTACCCGCTGCGGCATGTGCGTGGAGATTTGTAGTGAGGATGTCTTCTACGGTTCAGCGGAAGGCGATATTCCAACGGTGACCTACCCTGAAGAGTGCGTGCACTTCAGTGGTTGCGTCTATGAATGTCCGGAAGAGGCGATTACGCTCCGTATCCCGCTTCCCATGCTGCTGGCGTACAAGTCCGCACCGACCGGCCAGTAGTGGATCCAGTGACTCCGGGCCGTGCGCCCACGTTTCGTGAAGCGATTCTAACGGTAGTAATGGTCGCTGGTACGGTGATCGTCTGCCTGCCTCTCCAGTCAGGCCTTCAGGCCGTGTTTCTGCCGTTGACCCTGGGCGTGGGAGTGGTCGGAGCACTGAGCTTCTACCTCCGCAATCCATGGATTGACTTTCAACAGGGAGTGATAGAGGGAGTGAGCAAGGTGGGCATTGCGGTGCTCATCCTGCTTTTGATCGGCGCGCTTGTCGGAGTATGGATCCAGGGCGGAGTGATTCCCACGCTCATCTACTACGGGCTGCAGATCTTGTCGCCAACCCTGTTTCTTCCGAGCGCCTTCGTTGTCTGTATGCTCATGTCTCTCGTCATGGGAACCTCATACGGGACGATCGGTACGGTGGGCATCGCGCTCGTCGGTGTGTCGGTCGCACTCGGTGTGAACGTAGCCGCAACCGCCGGTGCGGTTCTTTGCGGTGCCTACTTCGGCGACAAGATGTCGCCGCTATCGGACACGACCAACATCGCCGCCGCGGTCGGCGAGGCAGACATATTCCGGCACATCCACTCGATGATGTACACCACGATTCCCGCCGCGGTTTTAACGCTCGCCATTTTCTTCTTCGTGGGTCGGCACGCGAAAGTCGCGGAGTTGAACCAACTGTTGCCGATGTTGGAGGGGATCGCGAACCAGTGGAATATCTCTCTCCTTCATCTCGTTCCGGTTCTCTTGATGCTGGGAATGGCGCTCCGAAAAGTCGGCACGTTGTTGCTGTTGTTCCTCAGCGTCGTGGTGGGTTTGGTCTGGGCTGCGGTGTTCCAAGATGGGTCTCTGGCCTCGGTATTTGTCTCCGCAACCACCGGCTTCGCGAGCAACTCCGGTGTGGCGAGTGTGGACCAGGTGTTGACCAGGGGAGGGATGACCTCCATGCAGGCGGTGATTATCCTGATTCTCCTCGCGGGAGCCTTGGGGGGTGCTTTGAAAGCCACCGGTGTGTTTTCCGTGATCGTCGAGGGAATGGCACACTGGATCAAGAGCACTGGAGGTTTGGTCGCGGCCGTGCTCGCCTCGACGTATGCAGTGATCCTGTTCACCGGAAACCAGGCGTTGGCCATCATCCTCGTGGGCCAGGTTTTCCTGCCGGTGTTCAAAGATCGAGGAGTCGATCGGGTAGTGCTCACTCGGTCATTGGAAGACTCAGGCACGCTTGCGGCTCCGCTGGTGCCGTGGGGAGTGGCGGGAGGTGTGTGCTCGGAGTTGCTTGGCGTGCCGACCTTAGACTACCTCCCCTATATGTGGCTTGCGTTCCTCGTACCGGTGTTCTCGCTGACGTACGGCTTCACCGGCTTCGCGGTGTGGCGGGTTGGGAGTGATACCGAAATGGGCGCATCTCCTACGAGCTGATCCAGGCTGGACCTGCGCAACGAGACGACGTGCCACGTGGCACAGACGTCAGTTGCGTTGCACAGCCTCCTTCAGCCGCAAGTAACGTTCGATCGCCGTGTCGATCCGATATCCTGTGCGGAACGTGCTTATGTCCATCAAGCTCTCGACCGAGGTAAACGCAGAGGCTGGAGCAGACAACAAGTAGAAGGCCGAAGTGTCGACGGGATCGCCGTCGATGCGGACGACCGTCGAGTCCTCAACTTCACATCCCGAGAACAGGTGGCCTGGGATCCGGCCGAGATCACCGATTTTCGACCCCTTGACCCTTGCCGTGAGGATCGGCACTCGGCCCGAGTGAACCCGCGCGATGTCCGCTAACGTGACTGGGCCTGACTCCAGGAATGTTTGAACGTTCCCTCGCCGAATCATCGCAACGTCCGAGCCTGTGACCGAGCGCACGGCCGCGGCGGCCAGCTCGCCCAGCGGGCTGGGTCCCTCTCTCGCCGAGACCACGGCTGACTCGAGCGTACCGACGACTTCGTTCATCGCTTGTGCATGTTCGGTCAGTATCGCTTCGACGTCAGGGTCGTTCGGCACTTCGGCCGTGACCGGGAGCAGACGCCCGTCCAGCCGATCCACCGCGTAGCCATCTTCCGTCCTGCGCATTCGGACGTCTACACGGCCGATGAGAACGTAGCGGTGAAGTGCCTGCGCGATGCCAATCGGCACCGGGTTTGGCGGCCTGGGTACACGCAACAGACTGTCGAGGCGGAAATGGTCGTGTCCCCCCACGATGAGGTCGATCTCCGGAATTGCAGCAGCGAGAGCGCGGTCGGCGGCCAACCCCAGGTGGGAGAGCACGATGAGTATGTCGGCATTTTCCCGAAGGATCGGGGCGTACTGTCTGGCCACCTCCACCTGATCGAGCAAATCCAGATCCCGAGCGGAATAGTGCCACATTCTGAGAGTCCCAAGCCCCAGAATGGCCACCCGGACGCCCTCGATTTCCTTCATCGTGTAGGCGGGAAACAACGGTGCGCCGGTGGCCTTGTGTACGACATTGCCGTGCAGCACCGGGAAACGCAATTCAGAGGTCTGTTCGACCAGGTTCTCGACGCGGAAGTAGAAGTCGCCGTTGCGTGGTGTGAGCGCGGCCACCCCCATCCGTTCTAGAATCTCGAGGTTGGCGGCGCCGCCCGAGAAGGATGAGACAGGATTTCCTCTGGAAAAGAGATCGCCGGCGTGCAGCACAAGTACTCTCCCCGGATTTTGTCTCTGAATATCCCGAATGAGCGTTGCCGCGCGCGCAGCGCCCCCATACTCGGTTGAGTCTTCCGTCAGGAGAGGCGCGAGACTTCCGTGCGTGTCGTTGAGATGGAGCACGATGAGGTCAACGGCTTCCTGAGCGGCAACGGAAGGCGACCAAAAGAAAAGAGCCGTGGCCAGAAGCAGGACAGTCCTTCCGCATGTGAGACGCATACGGATCTTTCATAGAAGGGATAGGAAAATGCCTACTGCTCTGCCAAGTATGCTACCCGGAAATGAAGGTGTCCAGCGGCTGCATTGCAGTCTACGGAATTCCCCGTCCGTCGGACGGCGGAACTGCAAAGGCCACCTGTGCTCACGGTCAGATTTTTCGCAAATGATGAGGACTGGCAGGGTGAATGTAGGTCGTGTTCTCGGAATGGCAGTTCGTTTTGGGAGCATGGACAGGCTCTTCCCCTCGAGTGTTTCTCGGATTGCTCGTCAAGATCAGTTCAAAGATCTGTTGGCCTTTGGTGACGCATGTCACGGCGCACGACAGCGGATTTGGTCATTTTCACTGTGCGCGGTGATTTCCGCGACCGTGTGGGCCGCGCTACACCCTTTCAACGTATGGCGAACCGAGTATGTCGTGGAAACATCGGCTCGAGGCTTTAAGCCCCGGGCCGTGTTTCTTTTCCGCGTAGTTGCTGCATTCAGCGGACTATCCCCTCGATACTGTCGACAACAAGGCCGCTGGCCTCGAGTGGAACGATACAATCGCCAAAGTCCGTGACCTCGATTTCCACCCCCGCTCGAGCCGGGAGTTGAGCGGCGAGTTCTTCAGGCAGGCGGCGCGTCGCGATAACGGGTAGCAAGGGCTTGCCGCGGGCCAGGTTCTGCGCTATGCCCGGCGGCAACCGAACCACTTCGAAATCGTGCTGGCTGAAGTGATCAATGAAGAACTGGCGCTCCCCCCGGTTGACTGACGCTGTGTATGGTGCTATTCCACACGTGAAGTGAAATGCGCCGGAAGCCTGCCTGGCCCCACCGCCTGACTGACGCCGCAGTGAGACGCCCGCCCGACGACGAGGTCCGAGGACGTACGACGCTAGCCCACGCTCGCAGACGGAAGGATGTGATCCAATGAAACTCAGCATGCTTATGACTGTCACCGCACTGATTGCGGCGGCCTTTGGAGTCGGATTCATCGTTGTGCCCGATCAGGTCTTGTCGTTCTATGGTCCCGATGTGACACCGCAGCTGGAGTATGTGGCGCAACTATTCGGAGCGGCACTTTTGGGTTTTGCGGTCTTGACGTGGACCGCCAAGAACGCACCCGATTCCGATGCTCGCCGTGCGATTCTGCTCGCGCTGTTCGTTGGAGAAGGCGCTGGATTTGTGGTCTCCCTGATCGGTCAACTCGGCGGTGTTATGAATGCCCTTGGTTGGTCGACCGTCATGATATACCTGCTGCTTACCCTCGGGTTCGGGTATTTCTGTTTCGTGCAGCCAAAGGCACCTGATGAGGCCGAAGGGTGACGTTCTGAGCCGACGACAAACTCACTCATCGTGAAGATGAGAGACGGGTGAGGAGCATGAGAAACCTGAACAAAGTTCTGACCTGCGTTCTGATCGCGGGATGTGCGGCAACGGCTGCGAGAGCGCAGGTAGTCTCCGGTCAAAGTGGCGACCGGGCGACTGTATGGTACCTGCGCCACTCGAGCTGGGCGGTTCGCATGAGTGACGCTCTGTTGGTCTTCGACTATCAGGAATCGATGCAGACGGAAGACGTCACTGATGACACTCCGCGCAACCTCGAGAATGGATTCATCGATCCCGAAGAGATCGCCGATCTCGACGTGTTCGTCTTCGTGACACACGCCCACGACGATCACTACGACCCCGTCATCTTCGAGTGGCAGGGTGCGATCGAGAGGCTAACATACTTTGTCGGTTGGGACGAACAGCCGGAGTCGCACTGTGAACGTTTCACCGGAGCCGACGCTGATTGTCACACCATGAGAGGGTTGCGGGCCACGGCGGAATTGGACGCCATACAGGTCTACACGATCGATTCTCACCACAACGACATTCCCGAGGTGGCATTCCTTGTGCGTTACGGTGACTGGATTGTCTATCACAACGGCGACTACATGGCTGATCACGCGGCTGATTACGCTTACCTGAAGACGATCAGCGACCGAATCGATCTGGCGTTCGTGGCTGGATATCCGGACCGCGAGTGGCCTCACTTGGCTCGGGCGGTTCACCTCGCTAGCGAGTTCGAAGTGCCGGTTCTGTTCCCGATGCATTTCCGCGATCTCGAGATGTGTGAGAGTTTCGTGGCTGAGGTGAGAGCGGAGGGTGTGAGCGCCGAGGTCACCTGCCCAACGGCACGGGGGCAGCGTTTCGTGGTGGGGAAGGGTGGTACAGAGTAGTCTTTTGCCTCTGCACTCATGCGAAGGAAGCTCGAATCACTGGAGGTGATCACAATGAGCGCGCACCATCGGCAGACAGCACTGACAGGTGCAATAGGCTTGGGGATCCTCTTTTTCTGTGCGTGTGCCCGAACGGAGGTGGAGACCTTCGCTGAGGGATCGCCGCTACACGGAGCGAACGGCATCATCTTCGACGCCCTGGATCGGTTGCACATCGCTAGCGTCGCGGGACGGGAGATCGTTGTGATGGATAGGGAGTCTGGTACGATCGTCGATAGGATCGGGCCTGAACGTGGCGTCGAGAGTCCCGACGATCTGATTTTTGCCGCGGATGGGACGCTGTACTGGACGTCGATAATGACCGGGGAAGTAGGAAGTCTCTCGCCCGACGGTGAGAATCGCGTACAAGCGGTGAGCCTGGGGGTGAACCCCATCACGGTCTCCGACGACGGACGACTCTTCGTGGCCCTCGATTTTTCCGGCGATGCCCTTTACGAACTCGATCCCGCTCTCGAGGAACCGCCGCGACTCATCGCCGAGAACCTGGGGTGGATGAACGGCATGGATTGGGGCACGGATGGATATTTGTACGGGCCGATCTGGACCGAGGGATGGGTGGCACGGGTGAACGTGGAGACAGGTGTGATGTCACCTGTCGCCGAGGGCTTTAGTGTACCGGCGGCGGTGAAGTTCGACTCGCGCGGGCGCTTGCACGTGTTGGACACCGAGCGTGGGGAGATCGTACGCGTCGATTTCGCGACGGGGGACAATGAGGTCCTGACGAGTGCGGTGTACTGTGGTGACAACCTCGCGTTCGACTCATCGGATCGTCTGTTCGTTTCGAGTTGGCTGGACGGATCGATAAAGGAGGTGCTTGCCGATGGCTCGACACGCACGGTAAGCCCCGGAGGTCTGATGGCACCGGGGGGGATCGCCGTGCTACCCTCAGGTTCGGGTGAATCGGTCTTTGTCGCAGACGTTCTGTCACTCAAGGAGATCGACGGTACAACCGGCGAGATCACGAACGTCGCTCCAGACGTCATCGGATTCTCCAGTATCTCGAGCCCGTTCACGGTTGCGGCTGACGGCGACAACCTGATTCTCTCGTCCTGGTTCGGATCGATGGTCCAGGTGTGGAATCCGCGCTCGAGCGAGGTCGTTGAAGCACATCCAGTAGCGGCTATCCCGCTCAATGCCATTCGGTTCGAAGGGGACCTCGTCGTCGCGGAGCTTCTGACGGCGAGTGTCGTTCGTTTCACCGGTCCCGACGAGATGGACCGCGTGACACTCGCTTCCGGTCTGGGCGTGCCGGCTGGCCTTGCTGCATCGGACGGGAACCTATGGGTCGCTGACCAGAGTGCCGGGGCCATTCTACAAGTGGTCGCTGACGGTGAGGTGTTGTCAGCTCCGCACCTGGTGGCGACAAACCTCCAGGGTCCCGAAGGCCTCGCTATTGCAGGTGATGGAATGTTGTACGTGGTCGAGGTGGGCATCGGACGGTTGTCGAGAGTGGAAATTGCGACCGGCGAGGTGAGTCCGGTGGCAGATGGCCTTGCGTTGGGTGCACCGGGCACTCCGGGCACACCGCCAACTTGGATATTGAACGGTGTGGCGATTGGACCGTCCGGAGCCATCTACGTCACCGGGGACGTAGAGAACATCATCTATCGTATCCATCCGGCGCGGTGAGGGAACTCGGAAACTCCCGTACCGAGATCATTCCATGCTGGCTGAGTCGACTCAGAAGCTCCTCCAATTGACCGCCAATTGACTCCGCTCTCTGTGGTGCTATTCCAGACCTGAGGTAACACTCGCGGATGGCACTTTCCGTCAGCTAGCGCTGCCGGGAGCACTCGCATTGGAGG
>JBDGYW010000257.1:0-8375 GCA_039588935.1 Gemmatimonadota bacterium
ACCATACGGTGCCCGCCTGCGCTACTACATCGGGAGCGAACCGACGGTAGAGGGTGAGGAGACGCCAACCGTGAGCCTTGCGATTGTGGACGCGCAAGGCGACGCGATCCGCGAATTGGAAGGTCCGGGAACGGCGGGATTGCACGAGGTTATTTGGGACCTGCGACTGCCGCCGCCGTACGAACCTGTCCTGGAGCCGCAGCAGCGGTTTAGTGGTGCCCCGAGCGGCCCCAGAGTGCTTCCTGGCAGCTACACTGTGCAGCTCACCGTTGTTGATGATGGTTCGAGCTATTCAACCGAACTGCAGGTGCGCCTGGATCCCCGGGTCGACATATCCCGCGACGATCTCGTTGCCCGGCAGCACGCGTTGTTGGACATGTACGCGTTGGCCAAACCGTTGTACGACGCAACCGGTGCACTGCGCGGATTGACCCAACAGATCGCCGAGGTTCAGGGTTTGCTCCGAGACGCCGAGGACGCGCCCGAGTCTCTGAGCGAAGAAGCAACCGCAATCAGTGCGGCACTCGGCGAGTTGAACAGGGAACTCAATCAAATCAACCGATCTGCGCGTGGTGGCGGCTCAATCGAAAACTCGACCACGAGGCCAACCGCTGATCAACTGTGGCAGATCGAGCAAGCATGGGAGCAGGTGCCGGATCTGATAACGAGGGTGAACGAGATCATCACGAATCGCATGCCTGCGTTCTACGCTCAGCTCGATGAAAACGGCATCAGGCCGGATCCGGGGGAGGCGGTGGCGATACCGGTGAGGCCCGGTAGGTGAATGCCTAGTTGAACGTCCAACATCGAACACCCAACATTCAACGTCCAAGTGCAGTCGGGGCTTGGATGGTACTTGTCGGATGTTCGATGCTCAGGCTTGAATCAACCCAGCAGCAGAGGGCTACGAGAATGAAATTCCACAGTGAAGCACTTGCGAGCGTCGCCACAGTTCTTAGCGGTGCTGTTCTTCTACTTATGGCTGTCACCACTGTCGCCCACGCCCAGACCGATCTGGCAGCGGCTGTATCCAACCTCGAGTTTCGTGAGATCGGTCCCGCTGTCATGGGTGGCCGCATCACCGACGTTGCGGTTGTCGAGTCCAAACCGCAGGTCTTTTACGTTGGCACAGCGAGCGGCGGGCTATGGAAAACGGAAAACCATGGTGACAGTTGGACGCCGCTGTTCGACAATCAGCCGACGGCTTCAATCGGAGACGTCACGCTCGCGCCGTCCAATCCCAACATCGTGTGGGTGGGCACAGGTGAGCCACAGAACCGCCAGAGTTCACCCTGGGGCGCCGGGGTCTTCAAGTCCACTGACGCGGGGCGTACCTGGAGCTTTGTGGGTCTCGAGGAGACTCGGCACATCGCCCGCATCGTCGTGCATCCAAGGAACCCTGATGTCGCGCATGTCGCGGCAGTAGGGCATCTTTGGGGCGCCAACGAGGAACGTGGTGTGTACCGCACACTCGACGGCGGAGCGACGTGGGAGAGGGTGCTCTACATCGACGAGCACACTGGAGCTATCGATCTCGCCATAGATCCAGGCGATCCGAATACACTCTTCGCGGCAATGTACCAGCGCCAGCGCACCGGATTCGGGTTCAACGGTGGCGGTCCCGGAAGCGGCATCTACCGCACGCTCGATGGCGGTACGACGTGGACGGAACTCACCAACGGGTTACCTGAGGGTGACAAAGGTCGCATCGGTCTCGACGTCTATCGTCATGACGGCAACATGGTGTATGCAGTGATAGAGGCGGACAAACGGGATCCCACGAGAGGATTCAGTTTCGGGGAGCCGCAGGGCCCTCGAAAGAGTGGAGTGTTCCGTTCTACCGATCGTGGAGACACCTGGGAGCGGATGAGCAACACGAATCCGCGCCCGATGTACTACAGCCAGATTCGGATCGACCCAAGTAACCCCGATCGCATTTACGTGCTGGGTACGCAGCTCGCGATCTCGGACGACGCCGGCAAGACGTTTCGGAATGACGGCGCTGAGGCCATTCACGTCGACCATCATGCCATGTGGATCGATCCCAACGATTCCGATCACCTGATTCTGGGTAACGACGGTGGTATAGCCGGTTCGTTCGACGGTGCGAAGACCTGGCGCGAGTACGACAACCTCGCGATCGGCCAGTTCTATCAGATCAACGTGGACATGCGCGACCCGTACTACGTGTGTGGTGGGTTACAGGACAACAGTTCGTGGTGCGCACCAAGCAACACACGTTCGATGTACGGGATCAGAAACAACGATTGGTATGACGTTTCTGGCGGTGATGGCTTTTTCAATGTCATCGATCCGACTGACCACACCATCATGTACTCCGAATCGCAGGGCGGCAACATGTCGCGTGTGGACGTCACTACCGGCGAGGGCATGCGGATCAGGCCGGTAGCCAGGCCGTTGCCGGATCAACCGGAGGGTGAGGAGGAGCGATCCTTCCGTTTCAATTGGTGCACTCCGGTTGTGATCTCGTCGCACGATCCTGCCGTCGTCTACACTGGAGCAAATGTGTTGTTGAAGACGCCGGACCGCGGTGTCACCTGGCAGGAGATGAGCCCCGATCTGACGAAGCAGATCGATCGCAAAGAACTGGAGATCATGGGTGTGATTGGGTCCGAACCGATGCTGTCTCCAAACGACGGCATCTCGACTTACGGGAACATCACCACCATCGGAGAGTCGCCGCTCAACGCGGGCCTTCTCTACGTTGGTACGGACGACGGAAACCTTCAGCAGACGCGCGACGGTGGGGCCACGTGGATGGATCTCACCTCGAATATTGAGGACCTGCCCGAGCGCACCTATGTGAGTCGTTTGGTGGCATCCCGGCATGTCGAGGGCCGCGTCTATGCGACCTTCGACGGACACCGCAACGATGACTATGCGGCTCACGTGTATGTGAGTGAGGACTTCGGCGAGCGGTGGGAGCCGATTACCACCGGGCTACCTCATGGCTGGTCGGTGAACGTGATTGTCGAGCATTTTCGCAATCCGAACCTACTATTTGTCGGCAACGAGATCGGTGTCTATTTCTCGGTGGACCGGGGAGAAAACTGGGTACGCCTCAAGAACAATTTCCCGACCGTGCCTGTTGATGACATCGTGATCCACCCTCGAGACAACGACCTGGTCGTCGGGACTCATGGGCGGTCGGCCTGGATCCTGGCTGACGTGACTCCGCTCGAGCAGTTGGCAAACGTGTACGACCTGTCGGCCGCGCACGTCTTCCCAGTGACGGATTTCACCAACTATTCAATGAAGGGCGGATGGCCGTTTGCTGGTGTCGAGTACGCTGCCGAGAACCCGCCGTTTGGTGCTCTGGTTCGCTACTACCTGAAGGATGGTGTTACTGCCGCGGAGGGCACGGAAGACGAGGAGGGGGAGGCCGCAAGCGAGCCTCAAGGCACTCGGAGCGGTGCAGATGACGGTGATGAGCCCACCGTCACGCTCACCATATTGGACAGCTCGGGCGAAGTGGTGCGGGAACTCGAGGGCTCCGGGAATGCCGGGATCAACGAGGTGGTGTGGGACCTACGTTTGGGAATGTTGGACGACGCACCGCAGGGTCAGGGTGGCGGACGAGGTGCACCACGTGCGCCAAAGGTGCTGCCAGGCAACTACTCGGTTCGGTTGGAGGTGGCTGCCGAGACCAGCACTGCCGAGTTCGGTGTGATCGGTGATCCACGCATCCAGATCTCGCGAGCGGATCTTCAGGCCCGTCAGGATGCTCTGTTGAGTCTGTTTGAATTGAACAAGGCGCTTGGAGAGGCGAACAGGGCACTCGGCCGCGTCGACGATCAGGTTGCGGACATTCAGGAGTTGATGGAAGGTAAGGACGGGATTCCCGAGGAACTCATCGATGCCGCAGCAACTTTGAAGGACGATCTGGACAGCTTGCGGCAGGATCTGAGTCAGGTCGGGCGCACGGCCAGGGTCTCGGGTGCAATCGAAGGGTCCACCACGCGCCCTACGAACGACCAGCTATGGCAGATGGAGAAAGTCTGGGACGAAGCCCCAGGGTTGATCGAACAGTTGAATGCGATCATCACAACACGCCTTCCGGCGTTGTACGCTGACTTAGACGAGCATGGCGTAAGGCCGGATCCGGGTGAGGCGGTTGTCATGCCGAGAAGGCCAGGAGGGCGGTAAAAACATCGGCAGAGGTGCAGAGGTGCAGAAGCGGCAGGCGGGGGAAGGCGGGATGAGCGGCATGGAGGGGTGAACGAGCAACATGCCGCGTATGCAACCTATGCCGCGTCTGCCGCGCGTGGTGGCGGCGTATGTTCAGCTGTGGCATCCTTTCGAATGAGACAGTGACGACTACCGAAATCCACAACCCGCTGCAGCCGTTCCTGGATACCCAGGGCTTTCTGGTACTGGACGGTGGCTTGGCCACCGAACTCGAGGCCCGTGGCTGCGATATCGACGACGAACTGTGGTCGGCGAAGGTACTGCTTGAAGATCCTGATTTGATTCGGTCGGTGCACCACGACTATCTGGGTACGGGTGCCGACTGCATCATGTCCGCGAGCTACCAGGCGACGGTCGAGGGTTTCGAGAGAAGGGGGCTCAGCAAGTCGGCCGCGTTCGCGATACTCGAGGCTTCGGTACGCCTGGCGATCGAAGCACGTGACTCGTTCTGGGAAATCGCCGAGAACAGAGTGGACCGGATTCGACCGCTCGTTGCCGCGAGCATCGGGCCGTACGGCGCGTTCCTGGCAGACGGTTCGGAGTATGACGGGAGGTACGGTCTAACCTGCGACGAACTGGCATCGTTTCACCGAGAGCGTTGGCACCTGTTGGTGGAAAGTGGTGCCGATATAATGGCCTGCGAGACCATTCCCTCGAACGTTGAGACGCTGGCCCTTACGGAGCTGTTGCGTGAAACCGCAGACATCATGTGCTTGTTCAGCTTCAGCTGCCGCAACGCCGAGCAACTGTATGATGGGAGTCGCTTGGCAAACGTAATCCAGCAGGTCTCCGAGTTGGCGCAAATCGTGGCCGTCGGGGTCAACTGTGTGCCACCGTCGCTCGTGCCCGCGTTGATTCGATCGGTCAGGTCAGTAACCGACAAACCTGTGGCCGTATATCCGAACTCCGGCGAGAAGTACGACGCGTTCTCGAAGACGTGGTCTGGAGTCGCTGACCCGGTTGATTTTGGGGAAGCCGCAAAACGGTGGCACGATCTTGGAGCGCGGATCTTGGGAGGTTGTTGCCGGACGGGGCCTGAGCATGTGAGGGCGATCCGGGTGGCGATGGGAAGGTGAAGTGGAATGGGGTGGGGCGGCATACGCGGGATCCGCGGTATATGCGGCAGTATTCGGGATTATATGCCGACTATGCCACTTATGCCGCTCATGGCACAGACTGCCGGCACATTGAGATTCAGAAGGAACTCTCTCTCAAACGGCGTAACTAGGGCTCAAAATGCCGCCGAAAGAACACCATCTCACTGTCTCCCGTACCGCCCGCTACTACACCCTCGGCGATATCGAGAACGAGCCGGGCGAGGTGTGGTTCGTGTTGCACGGCCATACGTACCTGGCGAAGCATTTCATTCGCTACTTCCTGGTGCTGGAGGAGAAGAGGAGGCTGATCGTTGCGCCCGAAGGCCTATCCCGCTTCTACGTCAAGCACGAGGAACGGAGGGTCGGTGCGAGTTGGATGACGAGCGAGGATCGAGTCAACGAGATATCGGATTACGTCAACTATCTCGATGAGTTGTACCAGCACCTATTCGAGACCATTGATCGTTCCTCCACGAAGGTCCACGTGTTGGGTTTCTCGCAAGGTGCGGCCACGGCGAGCAGGTGGGTTGCGCAGGGCAGGGCAAAGGTCGATCGGCTGACCATCTGGGCGGGTCTGGTTCCGCCAGACTTGGATCTCGCGGCACGTGGCGACAAGCTGCGCGATGCGCAGCTAACGATCGTGTTGGGCGAAGAAGACGAATACGTCGACGCAGACGAAGCCACCGAGCAGGAGGCGCGACTCCGGGAACTCGGCATTCTGCATGAGTTTTTACGCTTTGACGGCGGGCACGTGCTCGATGCCGACCTTCTGCTACGACTGGCAAAGGGCTGATGCACGACGGGCGTTGGTGCATGGCTATTGGTTTCGGTGCATCATTGAGGCGATGCCCCTGATCCGGAGGCGCCACCGATGAAGCATCCGAAACGGAGCAATGCACCAACGCCGCCGCGCGCCCGGCGGGCACCATCAGGTGCCCGTATAGGCCTCGAACCGGCTTGCCGAGCGGCCGCATACCGTTCCACTCAGGCTGCTTTGCGCAGACGTTCCGTCGGTGGAGGAAGCGCTGAACTCGATATCGACCGCACAGCTGCCGATTCGCCCATCGTCCGTGGTAAATTCGAATCCGCCGACCTGGCTCCCGTCCACTGAAAACGATCCCTCGTTGAGCACGACGCGAGAATCGACCTGGATCTCCCCATCCACCGAAACAGTGTTCTGTTCGGACGGTATGACGCAGGCATCGAACTGAACTCCGATACCCATCTCGAGGTTACTTGCGAACGTTTCGTCGTCGACGGTGCCTTCAACGGATCCATTCAGGGATATTTCGCCTCCCAGATTGCACGGTGTCGAGACGCTAACTGACCGGTTGACTTTGATTTCCGCCATCTGGATGCCGTCCTGGGGCGCTACCCTGCTGGCCGAGCCGTCCATGCCGCCAATGGCCCCGCCGAATGCGTTGAAAATGGCCTGAATCTCGGTGTCGGTGAGTTCGTCACCCGAGGTAACACCCACCGGATCGCCACCGCATGCAGTCAGAGTCAGAGCCAACCCGACGGCCAATCCGAACATCGACTTTTGATACCTTTGCATTATTCCTCCATCGCATTGATTGCCTCTTCCAGAGGCGGCAAACCCGAGCTAAACCGCTTCGCAGCCACGAATCATTCTGATTCTCGCTTCTAGAGTATGCGGCCGGACGACTCGAAGCTGTGGCACCGGTCACTTTTTTATTCGTCTCGGCGGCTGCACTGTCAGCACTTGACTCGCTATCGGACCTTCATCTCCTGCTAGACGTCGCTTTCTCCGGTGGGAGTGCGGTGGGTGTGGTTGCCTAGTGATCTCTACAACCCGAAGAAGCGTTTGAAATCGTTGGAGGGGAAAGAAGCGGCGGACCGGTTTAAGCTGCCGGAGGGACTCGTTGCGCAGCAGAGCGAGGCTGCGTAAGCAGCCGCGGCTCCACCCTCACCGGTTTCCCAACAGGATCCGAAATCCTGCGCGTCTGCCAATTCCACCACGGTCGCGAAGGGATCAATTCTAACGGTTAACTAGTTGTGGGGGCAGGGTTTCCGACCGGAAGAAACGATTGCGGTGGCCTACCGCGCAATACGCATGAACGCCGTTGATACGGCATCTCGCCGTATGTCGGAGCGTTTGACACTGCATTTTGCAGTATCAAGACAGACCCAGAGTGAGACCCACCTCTGCCCCCGGAGCGGCGCAGCCCATCGAAGGACCCGTCGTCCGATCTGGTGGGAGTACCTGGTCTCTACGTCTCCGCTCAGATATTCGACTGAACGGAACAGTCGTATGTGTCACTGATTGACATTGGTGTACAGGGGTCCGGGGCACAGTGGTCGGGGGCGTCCACGGCCAGTAGTGAGCGCAAGGCCTGGCGTAATTCGGAATACTGGTACATTTTAACTAGTTATGACCGACGTCTTCGACCGCCTCAAGGCCGCGTTGTCCGACCGCTATACTATCGAGCGGGAGGTGGGCAGTGGTGGGATGGCAACGGTTTATCTCGCCGAAGATCTCAAGCACCAGCGGAAAGTCGCGATCAAGGTTCTGCGCCCTGAGATAACTGCCGCACTCGGGGCAGACCGGTTCCACCGTGAGATCCGCATTGCTGCCCAGCTGCAGCATCCCAATATCTTGCCGCTGCACGACTCGGGCGATGCCGAGGGCTTGCTGTACTACGTGATGCCGTACGTGGCCGGTGAATCGCTGCGCGAAAAGCTGGCCAAAGAAGGCGAACTACCGATCAATGAGGCCGTGCGCATCCTGCGCGAAGTAGCCGATGCGCTGGCCCACGCCCATGAACAAGGGGTCGTGCACAGGGATATCAAGCCCGACAACGTGCTACTGTCAGGTCGGCATGCGTTGGTTACTGATTTCGGTGTCGCGAAAGCGGTGAGTGATGCGACTGGACGCGACGAGCTGACAACCGCCGGAGTGAGCCTCGGTACTCCTTCCTATATGGCACCTGAGCAGGCTGCCGCCGACCCGCACATAGACCACCGCGCGGACATATACGCAGTCGGTGTCGTGGCGTACGAACTGCTCACGGGCAGACCACCGTTCTCCGGCACGACTCCACAACAAGT